>JALVZS010000251.1:2856-5486 GCA_027022065.1 bacterium | reverse complement strand
AGCCACGAGTATCCAAAAAAGCGTTTTTCCGTCAGGTATCCCCCTTGCCGCTATAATGGCAGAGGTGAGGGCAAAGGGTAGGGCAAAGACCGTGTGGGGAAACTTTATCATATCAAGGATGTTCTTCACTTTTCGGATGAATCCTCCCATGCTATATCTATCTCCCTCTCGCTTTCGGAAACAACCCTTATGCTGACTATAACTCTAGGTTTATACTGCTCAAAGAAGCTTCTGTCCTTTCCCCACCACTCCACAGCCGCAACACCCTTCTCCAGCATTTCATCAAGGTCAATGTCCTCCTCCGGGAACCTCTCAAGCCTGTAAAGGTCTATGTGGAATAGGGGAAGCCTTCCCCTGTATTCGTTGACTATGGTGAAGGTAGGGCTCGTTACGGCATCCGAAATTCCCAGCCCTTTTGCCAATCCCTGAACAAACCTTGTCTTTCCAGCACCGAGCTCTCCAGAAAGAAGCACCAGATACCCTTTGTCAAGCCTTCTGGCCAGATCTTCAGCGACCTTGATGGTTTCCTCTTCGGATCGGGTTATCGTTTTCATGGACCTATAAGCAGATAAAGAACGGCCATTCTCACTGCAACGCCGTTGGTGACCTGCTCCAGTATAATGTTTCTCTCAAAATCCATAATGTCTGGGGAAAGCTCCACACCCCAGTTCACAGGTCCAGGATGCATGATGAGCACATCCTTTTTTGCCTTCTCAAGTTTCTTTCTGTTTAGCCCAAACAGGCGGGAGTACTCCCTTATAGAGGGGAAAAGTGGAGACTTCATGCGCTCCTTCTGTATCCTCAGCATTATTATGACATCCACATGGGGAATCACCTCGTCTATACAGTGGGCCGTTTCTACCTCAAGGGCCTCTACATACAGAGGGAGCATGGTTGGAGGGCCAACTACAATGGGATTTCCTCCAAGTTTCTTTATGGCAAGGATATCTGAGCGAGCCACCCTGCTGTGGGTTATATCTCCCACTATGGCTATGTTGAGTCCCTCAATGTATCCCTTTTTCTCCTTTATGGTGAAGACATCCAGGAGCGCCTGGGTGGGATGCTCGTGCTTTCCGTCCCCAGCGTTTATCACGGATGCCTTGCTGAAGCTTGCTATGTAGTGGGGAACGCCTTCCGATGAATGCCTCACCACAACGGCATCTACTATCATAGCCTCAATGTTTCTCACCGTATCCTTCAGGGTTTCCCCCTTGCTTATGCTGCTTCCTGCGCTGGAGAAGTTCACCACATCTGCAGAGAGCCTCTTTGCCGCTATCTCAAAGGATGTGCGGGTTCTCGTGCTGGGCTCAAAGAATAGGTTGGCTACAGTTTTTCCTCTCAAGGTTGGCACTTTTGGAATGTCTCTTTTTAGGATGTCCTTCATGGAGGCGGCGGATTCCAGTATGGCTTCTATCTCTTCCCTCTCAAGTTCTGCTATTCCTAGAAGATGCTTTTTTTTCAGCATCGTATCCTCCTACTCAACTATCCCAACAGCTTCTGTGCCATCAACCTCTTCAAGAAAAACGGCGATGTTTTCGTCTTTTGATGTGGGAATAACCTTGCCCACATAGTCCGGATGTATGGGAAGCTCCCTATGCCCCCTGTCTACCAGAACGGCAAGCTGTATGCACTGGGGTCTTCCATAGTCCATTAGAGCATCTATAGCAGCTCTAACGGTTCTACCCGTATAAATTACATCGTCAACTATAACAACCTTCTTTCCCGTTATGTCACAAGGGATGTAGGTTTTTCTTACCACAGGTGCTATGTTCAAAAGGCTCAAGTCATCCCTGTAAAGGGTTATATCCAAGGCCCCCACAGGAATATCTCTGCCCTCAATCTCCCTTAAGATCTTTGCTATTCTTTCTGCAAGTATATCGCCCCTTCTCCTTATGCCAATTATGCACAAGTTTTCCACTCCTTTGTTCCTCTCTGCTATTTCATAGGCTATTCTTTTAAGAGCCCTCTCTATCTCTTCTTTGTTCATAAGTTGCTTTTTTAACTTCATCTAATAGCCTCCCAAACCTTCTGGTTGAGCCTAATTTCTGTCCTTTCTCTTATCTCCTTTAGGAAGCGGCTCCAAACCTCCTCTCTCTTGTTGGCCACAATGAGAGGTTCAAGTTGTTTGGCCTTCTTTTCAAGCTCATCCTCTTTGGGTTCTATTATCCTTTCAAGCTGGAATACCACAAGCTTCCCGTTTTCAACCACATAGCCCTTCTGTCCAGGACTCATTTGGAAGGCCTTGCTGGCAACCTGCCTGAAGATATCCTTATCAATCACAAGCCCAGACCTTGTGAAGGGTTTGCTCTCTTTTACCTTGTACTTCAGCTCCTTCTTCTTAACAATCTCTTTAAGGCTTCCTTTGGTTTTTAGAAGCTTTTTGGCCCAATTCTCTGCGGTTTCAGGAGCCTTCTTTTCTTGCAGCACCCTCATCACGTCCAGCTTGACCTCTTCAAATGAGGGGATGCGAGAGGGGATCTTTCTGTCCACAAGGATGATGTAGAATCCTTCATCTGTGCGGATTACCTCAGAGGGCTTATCCTCGGGGAGTTTTAAGGCTTTGTCTATAACGGCCTTTGGCAGCTTTATCTTGCTTATGGGAAGAAGTGGTATCCTCTTTATAGGCACAT
>JALVZS010000251.1:0-2846 GCA_027022065.1 bacterium | reverse complement strand
TCTCGCCCTGTTTTTCTTTATTGTTTTGATAATATCCTGCTTCACCTCGGATAGAGGTTTTATCGTTCCGTTTTTGGTAATGAACTGGTCGGGATTCTCCTTGTAGTATCTCTCTATTTCTTCTTGTGTGACTTTTATCCCTTTCTTGAAGTCCTCGGGCTTTATCAGCACATACTCTAAGGCAAGCTGTGGCTCTGTGCGGAACATCTCTGCGTGCTTTTTGTAAAAGTCCTTTGCCTCTCCTTCGGTTACCTGGGTCATGGGGATAAAGTCTTTAAGGTCTGCTATAAAGTAGCTTATCTTTGCCTTTTGGAGCATTCTTCTTGCAAAGAGCTTGGCTTCAATGGGAAGCACATCTGCAGAGGCCTTAACTGTTGCCTCAAGCTTTTTTGAGAGTATATCGTTGTAGAGCTGTCTTTCAAACTCCACAGGGGTATATCCGTTGGCCCTCAGCACGTCCCTGTATCTTTTGGGATCAAAGCGTCCATTGACCTGAAAGGCCTTAACGCTTGCTAGGGCCTCTGCAATTTCCATGGGGGATACAGTGAATCCTTCCTCTTTTGCTATGTTAACTATTAGGGCCCTGTTTATCAGTATGCTTAGCGCCTGTTCCTTAACTCCCATCTTCCTTATCATGGCGGGAGTTAGCTTACCCTTGTAAAGCCTCATGTAAAAGTCCACTATTTTTGAATAGGTCCTTTCAAAGTCCTGTATGGGTATTTCTACACTTCCCACCCTGGCTATATAGTTGCCTCCCATGCCCATAAAGGCACCTCTTCCCCAAACCAAAAAGATGGTGCCTACAAATGCAGCCACTATTATCCATAGCACAATACTGAGCTTTTTGATGTTTCTCTGGATGTAGCCTATCATTCTTTCTCTACCTCCTAAGTGGATTGTCTAAAGCAGGATTTTTATACACTGTAGCCACTTTACTCAAGCCTCTTTATATGAAATTGATAGAGGGTCCATGAAAGTGCTCTTAGTTGACACTGGAGGGGTTGAAAGCTTCACAGGCTATATGGCCTTTTTGTTTCGCATGTTTAGGGATAGGAGGATACTTCCGCTTCATCCGTTTTTCAGAGTGCCCATAGCCTCAACCATAGCTCTTTTTAGAAGTCCTGTTATGTACAAAAAATATAAAAAAATAGGTGGCTCTCCGCTGGTGAGAAGGCTTTTTAAGCAGGCGGAAGCCTTTTCTAAATTTTCTGGATTTACTGTGGATGCTGCTTGTCTTTACTCTCGCCCGCTTCTTGAAGATAAGCTAAAAGAAGATGTGCGAGCCATCTTAGCCCTCTATCCTCACTACTCTTTTGTAACTGTGGGAGCTGTGGAAGATAGGGCCGAGGGAATACCTGTTGTTGCAGGATACTACAGAAATCCCAATTTTATAGAGATGTGGAGAAAGGCCATAGCCGATGTTTATGAGGGAGAGTTTATCCTGTTCGTGGCACATGGGCTTCCAGAGGACCTCCCTAAAAGGGGAGATCCCTACTATACACAGGTTGTTGAAAGTGCAAGGTTCATCTGTGAAGCCCTTGGGATAGACGAGTTTAGGGTTGCCTTTCAGAGCAGGATGGGCCCTTTAGGGTGGCTTAGACCCTATGTTGAGGAAGTTGTGGAGGATCTCTCCAAAGGTGGGGTTGATGCTCTTGTTGTGGTTCCCATAAGCTTTTTGAACGAGCATCTTGAGACCCTATACGATCTTGATATTGAGCTTAGGGCCTTTGCCCTTTCCAAGGGCTTCAAGGTTTACAAAAGGGTTAGGGTGCCGTATCTCTCGGAAGACCTAATGAGGTGCTGGAAGGAGGAGGTTGGGGCTTGTATCAGATAGCAGTGGTGGGCGCTGGCATATCGGGCCTTTCTCTTGCGTATCTTCTGGAAAAAGAAGGAGTTAGGGATATTCTTCTGGTTGAAGCCTCTTCAGATATTGGCGGGAAAATGAAAACGGTTAGGGAAGAGGGGTTTCTGGTAGAGGTTGGACCCAACGGCTTTCTTGACAACAAACCCTACACTTTGGAACTTACGAGGATGGCCGGTATTGAAGGGGAGCTTTATCTTGCAAGCGATAATGCCCAGAAGAGGTATATATTTACAGAGGGCAGCTTGAAGGAGATTCCCCTTGATCCTTGGAGTTTTTTAAAATGCGATCTTATTTCAATCAAAGGTAAGTTGCGACTTTTGCTTGAGCCTTTGGTCCCCAGAGGAAAAAAAGAAGACGAAACGCTTTATAGCTTTGCAAAAAGGAGGCTTGGAAGGGAAATAGCGGACAAGCTTATAGATCCTATGGCAGCGGGTATATACGCGGGGAGTGCGGATAGACTAAGTGTTAGAAGTGCATTTCCCGCGGTTTGGGAGCTTGAAAAAAGATACGGCTCTCTGATAAAGGGCATGATCAAGCTTATAAAAGAGGGCAGGATAGGTAAAGCCACTGCTGGCCCATCTGGAAGGCTTACCTCTTTTAAAATGGGAATGGGCTTTTTCCCGGAACAGCTGCTCAAGCTTTTGAAAAACACCGATGCTTTATTGGGTTGTTCTGTTGAATCTGTGAGAGAGGATAAAAGCTGCTGGATCCTTGAAACCTCAAAGGGAATCAAGAAGGCTAAGGTGGTTGTCCTTGCCGTTCCTTCCTATGCGGCATCCAGAATATTAAAGCACTTTGAAGATGTGTCAAAGACCCTGGCGAAAATACCCTACGCTCCCATAGCGGTTATTGCCTCCGCCTTCAAGAGGGAGGATGTGAAACATCCTCTAGAGGGATTCGGCTTTCTGGTTCCCTCCCTTGAGAGATCAAATATACTTGGATGCCTTTGGGACTCGGAGATATTTCCCAACAGAGCCCCTGA
>JALVZS010000250.1 GCA_027022065.1 bacterium | reverse complement strand
GAGGAAGGCCTTGCGTTTAATGGCAGACACAATTAATGAAACATTACGCCGCCCGAACCTATGGCCTGGTAGTTGATCTTAACCCCGTAGAGCCTGTGATACTCCTTAAACATCTTGGAGTATAAGGGATAGGGAAAAGTGGCACCTGCACCGTTCAGGGTAACCGCATAGGATGAAAGGGCAAAAAGCGCCATCAAAGTGGTTAATAAAAACTTCCTCATGAAACACCTCCTGTTGTTTTTTAAGACAATAAAAGGGTGCAGAAATGAATACAACGATGTTTTGTTACTGTGGAATGAATTCTCTGTTAATTTTCTGTTAAAGGAAAGAGCAGAGAGAACTTTGAGCCTTTGCCAGTAGCGCTTTTTAGCTCAATCCTTCCGCCGTGCAGCTCAACTATGTGCTTAACTATGGAAAGCCCCAACCCTGTACCACCTGTCTCCCTTGAACGGGACTTATCAACCACATAGAACCTCTCAAATATCCTCCTCTGGTGCTCCTCAGGGATCCCCACTCCCGTATCCTCCACCTCAAAAACTGCCCAACCGCCTTTTCTGTAAGCCCTTATAATAACCTCTCCCTTTTCCGTATACCGGATTGCATTATCCACGAGATTAACAAGGGCCTGCTCTATCCTGTAGGGATCTCCTTTAAACACCATCCCCTCTTCAACCTCTGCCTTTATAGAAAGCCCCTTCTCTTCGGCTTTGGTCTTAAATATGGAAAACACATTTTCAACAAGCCTTGAGGCATCAACATCCTCCACACTCAGCGCTTCTTTTCCCGCATATTCCAGCTCCGAAAGCACCAAGAGATCCCTCACAATGTGGCCCAACCGCTCGGCATGCTTTTTTAACACTTTCACATAGGCAAGGGCCTCCCCATCCACAGCATCCTCAAGGGTCTCAAGATACCCTCTTATAACCGTCAAAGGCGTTTTCAATTCGTGGGAAACGGCTGCCACCAGATCCCTTTTAACCTGCTCCAGCTCCTTCACACTTGTTATATCGTGAAGCACAAGAACAACCCTATCTTCTGGCACAGGAGATGCCGTGAGAAGAAAGTGCCTGCCCTTATAGCAGACCTGCCTGCTCACATTTTTCCCAAAAAGAGCCTCTTCCAGCGCCTCACTTATGTCAAGGGAATCCACCACCTCCCAGTATATTTTCCCCGCCGCTTTACCAAAGAGCTCCTCAAAGGAGGCATTGCACAGAAGAATCCTTCCATCCGAGGAAAGGACAGAAAGGGCCTCTGACATAGAACCAATCACCGTCTCAAGTTCCCTCTCCCTAGCTGAAAGCTTTTCAAAAAGCTCTTTTAGCTTAAGACTCATCTCGTTCAAGGCATCGGAAAGCTCCTTAAGCTCACCCTCCTCGTCCATAAGAGCCACCTCTCCCACATTTCCCTCGGCTATCCTCTTAGACAAAGAGATGAGCCTGCTCATAGACAGAGAGATCTCTTTGGAAACGAGCAATGAAACAAGCAGGGCCATAAGCACCACAAGAAAAGAGGCCTTTCCTATATCAAACATAAGCCCCTTCAATAAAGCATCTATGCCCTTTAAGGGTTGTCCCACCCTGATGTATGCAACAACCTCACCGTTAACCTTAACGGGAAGAGCCACATACAAAAGCACCTCTTTCAATTTCCCGCTGTATCTGAGCAACCACCCCTCCCCCCTCTCAACAGCCATGGCAAACTCAGGCTTATCCATGTAGCTCTTCAGCTCGCCAGGATAAACAACTGTGATTTTAAGATGCTCCTGCCTCTCTACGGATCTAACAAAATCCTCAAGGGAAGGATTACCCTTTGATGGAATTAGCCTTCCAGCCTCCAGCGCTAACACACCAGCAATACGAAAAAGTTGGTTCCTCAGATCATCAATATAATGGGTCCTCACGCTGGCAAAGGTAACCAGCAAGATTAGCATGGAGAGAAAGAGTATAACCGCAGAAAAGGAGGAAAATATGCGGAAAAATAGGGTTCCTCTCAAGGCTCCAATTTGTAGCCCACTCCCCTAACGGTCTTTATATAGGAACCACACCCCCCAAGCTTATCCCTTCGTTTCTTGATGAGCACATCAACGCTTCTTTCCGTAACCGCCTTATCGTCCCCCCCATATTTCCTTTATCAATGCTTCTCTGGAAAAAACCTTCCCAGGTCTTTTAGCCAAGGTGGAAAGCAACTTAAACTCAGCAAAGGTCAAGTCAACCTTTCTGCCAGCTACATAAACCTCAAAACTTTCCTCATCTATTTCAAAAACCCCCACCTTTACGGTTGTGCTTCTACTGTGACCATCCACCCTCCTCAAAACCACCTTAACCCTTGCAACCAGCTCCCTAGGAGAAAAGGGTTTTGTCACATAGTCATCCGCCCCCAACTCAAGCCCCAAAACCCTATCCGTCTCGGTATCCCTGGCAGTTAGCATGATTATGGGGATATTCTTTAGCCTCTCGCTTCCCTTCATAAACCTGCACACATCAAGCCCATCCATATCTGGAAGCATGAGATCCAATATAACTAGATCGGGCAAGTCACTCTCAAGATACCTCAAAAGCCCTTCGGCACAGGAAAATCCTAAACACTCAAAACCGGCCTTTTTAAGGTGAAGGCATACGAGATCAAGGATATCCGGCTCGTCCTCAACAACCGCTATTACCCTTTTCATCAAAACCTTCCGCAAGCCCCTTAAGTTCCTCAAGCAGCATAAGGGCCTCTAATGGAGAAATCTTCTCAAGCTTCATATGCCTAAGTTTAACAAGAACGGGATGCTCGTAAAGGGGGATCTCTGTTCTTCCCCTATTTCTCTCTAAGAAATCAAGTATCTCCTTAGCCCTCTCAACCACATCCTCAGGAAGTCCTGCTATCTGCGCAACATATATTCCATAGCTCTTATCCGCCCCTCCAGGAACAACCTTGTGGGTAAATATTACCCTGTCCTTCCACTCCTTAACATCCACCCTGTAGTTCTTCACATTGGGCATCTCGTGGGCAAGCTGCGTAAGCTCATGGTAGTGGGTGGCAAACAAGGTCTTTGCCTTTATCCTGGTCGCTATGTGCTCTGCGCAGGCCCAAGCTATGGCAAGACCATCGTATGTGCTGGTTCCCCTTCCCACCTCATCCAGCACAACAAGGGATCTTTCTGTGGCGTTTCTCAGCACATTGGCCGTCTCCGTCATCTCCACCATAAAGGTGGACTGTCCCTCTGCGAGATTGTCCGCAGTTCCTATCCTCGTGAGGATCCTGTCCACAGGGGTTATAACGGCGCTTTTTGCAGGCACAAACGAACCCATCTGTGCCATAAGCACTATAAGGGCCACTTGCCTTATGTAGGTGGATTTGCCACTCATATTGGGACCTGTAATGATGTGAAGCTCTCCATCCTTCAGCACCGTATCGTTGGGAATAAAGTCCCTTCCCAGCATCGCCTCAACAACGGGATGCCTTCCCTCCTTGATGATGATGCCCCCATCAACAGAAAGCTTGGGCTTGCAGTAGCTCCTCTCCTCGGCCACCCTCGCAAGGCTGTTGTAAAAATCAAGCCCTCCCAGAGCATCAGCTACAGCCCTGAGAGGGTCTGCGTATTTGGAGATGTCTGTAAGAAGCTTTTTGTATATCTCCTGCTCCAACTGCTTTATCCTCTCGGCAGCAGAAAGCACCTCTTCCTCAACCCTTTTAAGCTCAGCAGTTACAAAGCGCTCCGCATTTACCAGGGTTTGCTTTCTTATGTAGTCTTTCGGCACCTTGGATAGATGCGCCTTGGTAACCTCTATGTAGTAGCCGAAGACCTTATTATACCTCACCTTAAGCGAGGGGATGCCTGTTCTTTCCCTTTCCCTCTGCTCGTACTCCCTTATCCACCTGTCACTGTTGTCTCTAAGCTCCTTCAGCCTGTCAAGCTCGGGATCGTAGCCTTTTTTTATGATGTAGGAAGACTCCTCCTCGGGATTGAGCGTGTTCTCAATCAGCTCCACCACCTCAGGCACAGGCTTCAGCATTTTCAAAATGCGCTCTAGATCCCCGTATCCGGTATCCTCCAGAAACTCGCAGAGGGCAGGCACTCTGAGAAGGGCTTCTCTTAAGGCAAAAAGCTCCTTGGGCTTTGCCAGGCCTCCCTCTATACGGGAAACTATCCTGGGAATATCGGATATACCCCTGAGGAACCTTGTGATGTCGTACTTTATCAGCACATCAACTGCATCAAGCCTTTTCTTTATTCTATCAACATCGCAAAGAGGATTGAGTATGGCTTCCACGAGCCTCCTATATCCCATGGGAGTTTCAGTGCGATCCAGCACCTCAAGCAGAGTGTTTTTGGATGTGGCATCCCTAAGGTTCCTGACAAGCTCTAAGTGTCTTGCCGTAGAGGGATCAAGAAGCATCCTCCCTTCCGGTACGTAGAAGTCCAAACGCTTGAGGTGAGAGACTGGAGCAAGCTGCATCTCCTTAAGATAATAGAGAAGCCCTCCCAGAGCCCTAGTAGCCAGTGGCTTTCCGGAAAGGCCCAAGCCCTCACATGCAGAGCCAAAGTGCTCTTCCACGGTCTGCCTTGCCACATCAGGACTAAAAATCCACTCCTCTACCTCTTCAAAATAGGAATCAAGGGGAAAGGGCACAGCAAAAGAGGAAACAACGCTTCTCACGCACAAAGCCTCCAGAAACTCCCTTACAGCCTCCTCATCCCCCTCGTGAACGATGAGCCTTCCTGTCGCAAGCGATGCAGCCGCAACACCGAATAGCTTTCTTTCCCTTACAAATGCAACTATAAACTCCTCCTCTTTTGTTCCTTCCTCCGTCTCTATAAAGGTACCCGGCGTGAGGACCCTGACAACTTCCCTTTTCACAATCCCCTTTGCCTGAGAGGGATCCTCCACCTGCTCGCACACGGCCACTTTAAAGCCTGCATCAAGAAGACGCCTTATGTAGCCATCTGCAGCATGGTAGGGCACACCGCACATGGGCATATCATTTCTGGAGGTAAGGGCGATGTTTAAAACGCGGGAGGCAACCTTGGCATCCTCACCAAACATCTCGTAGAAATCGCCAAGCCTGAACAAAAGGATGGCATCAGAGTAAGAACGCTTGATCTCAAGATACTGCTTAACCATAGGGGTGAGCTTTTCCATGATGCACCCGAAGGGAAACGTGTCCCCGGGGGGATTTGAACCCCCGTTACCGGCGTGAAAGGCCGGTGTCCTGGACCGGGCTAGACGACGGGGACACCAAAGTGAGCCGCCCAGGACTCGAACCTGGGACCAACGGCTTAAAAGGCCGTTGCTCTGCCACCTGAGCTAGCGGCCCACAGGCTTTGTGGCCTTTACCAAAAAGCCCCTTCCTAGTCAATAGGATATATAGACCAGCAGGACTTTTTGTCAAATGCCAAAATCCATCAGCTCAGGAGCCTCTTCAGAGGAGGTCCAGGAGGGGACCACCCTGTTTTTGCCTATGCGCTTGCCGTAGTAAAGCGCCTTGTCTGCCCTAAGAAGTAT
>JALVZS010000249.1:3109-5499 GCA_027022065.1 bacterium | reverse complement strand
AGAAATGCTGGCGGATTTTGGTTTTAAGGATTTGAACATTTACATATCAACAAAGCCTGAGAAGGCCATTGGTAGCGACGAGATGTGGGAGGTGGCTACAAACTCTCTTATAAAGGCTGTGGAGTCTCTAAATCTCAACTACAGGATAGAAGAAGGCGAGGGAGCCTTCTATGGTCCCAAGATAGATATAACCATAAACGATGCTATAGGAAGAGAATGGCAATGCTCCACTGTGCAGTTTGACTTCAACCTGCCCGAAAGGTTTGATCTCACCTACAGAGATAAAGACGGAAAGAACAAAAGACCCTACATGATACACAGGGCGCTTCTGGGTTCTCTTGAGAGGTTCTTTGGGGTGCTGGTGGAGCACTACGCAGGCAACTTTCCCCTTTGGCTTGCCCCAATTCAGGTTAGAGTTATGAACATTACTGACGAGCAGGCGGATTATGCACTGGAGATAGTGTCAAGACTGAAAGCTGAAGGGATAAGAGCCGAGGCCGATATAAGAAATGAAAAGATAGGCTATAAGATAAGAGCCGCCGAAGTGGAAAAGATCCCCTACATGGTGGTGGTGGGCAAGAAAGAGTTGGAGGAGGGAAGCGTCAATGTTAGAAGAAAGGGAAAAGGACAGCTTGGCAACATGAAGGTTGATGAGCTTATAAAAATACTTAGAGAGGAAGTAGAAACAAAGAGAACGGAGGTGTAGCCATAGCGGCGAAAGACGATTTCAAAATCATTGCCAACGAGCAAATAAGATTTAAGGAGGTTAGAGTTATATCTCCCGATGGCAAGCAGTTGGGCGTTATGCCCACTAGAGAAGCTCTAAATCTCGCGAGGAATGAGGGTTATGATCTCATCCTCGTTGCTCCTAATGCCAATCCACCTGTTTGCAGGATGATGGATCTAGGAAAGTACAAGTATGAGCTGAAGAAGAAGGCAAAAGAGGCAAAAAAGAAGCAGAAAATAATAAATGTAAAAGAGTTAAGGTTGAGACCCAAGATAGAGGAGCACGATTATCAGGTGAAGCTCAAACATGCGAGAGAGTTCCTTGAAGACGGTGACAAGGTTAAGCTTGTGATGAGGTTTAGAGGAAGGGAGATGAGCTTCTTGGATACGGGCAAAGAGGTGCTTGACAGATTCGCTGCGGATCTTGCCGACATAGCGGTGGTGGAGAAGAAGCCGGAACTTGAGGGTAGGCAGATGATAATGGTCCTTGCTCCTAAACAGAAGTAGGTTGGCTCTCAAATGGCAGGGTATCTGTTCTTTGACATAGAAACTGTCTGCGATTGGAAGCTGTTTGAAAAAGCTGCGTCTGAAAGGGAAAAGGAAAAAAGGGAAAAGGCACAGGAGGAGGGAACAGACTACTTTCCGAAAGCGATTTACCATGTGCCTATCGCAGTTTGTGTACTTTTGCTCATTCAAAAGGGGATTTTGAAAATCCCAAGTGGCGTTTTAAGGCTCTCGTTAGCAAAGACCCCGTCTCCGTTGTTGATACTTTCTTTACAACCTTGTGGAGAACCATAAAGTTCCAGCACAGACACGGCATAGGACTGGACAGATTAAAGGGCGGTCAGGAAAACGGGCCTATAGCTTATCCTGTTCTTGTTTCCCACAACGGAACCAACTTTGACTTTCCCATATTAAGGTTTAGGGGTATTCTATACCGGGATAAGCTTTCAGATGAGGGAATTAGAGGGCTTAAGGTCTTCCTTGATGCAGAGGACAAATGGGAGGACAGTAGGGCAAACTACTTCTCAAAAGCCAGTAGATTTCACGTTGACACATGCCAGTTTTTCGGAGGCTCAAAGATATCTCTTAAAGAGCTGTGTGCGCTGTATGGAATAAACACCAAAACCACTGCAAGCGGGAACCAGGTTGAGGAGCTATTTAGAAAAGGGGAGTTTGAAGTCATAGGGAAATACTGTGCCGAGGATGTTTTAGGCCTCGCAAGGGTATTTAACCTAATTCTACAGGCCAAAGGAGAAGAAGGGCTGGTCTTACCTAGTGGCATTGAGGATTGCGAGTTGGAAGTAATGAGGTAGTATCAAAGACACTGAATATGGCAGGGGCTTTCGGGACGAAAGTGTTTCATTTAATATAGTGGACCATGGTTCTGTTTTTTCCGTGCTTTTTGGCAAGGTACAGCGCTTCGTCTGCCTTAGCGATGGCTTTCTCAAGGGTTTTTCTCATATTTTCGTCACATTTATGTTCTTTTGCACTTATGGTTACAACGCCAAAACTGGCTGTGATTGTGGTGAAGGTATTCCCTACAGGTATAGGCTCGCTGCTGAGTGCCTGTCTGAGTCTTTCTGCCACTTTCCTTCCATCGTCGGGTTTTTTGCTGCAGAAGGCAACCACAAATTCCTCGCCGCCGTACCTGCCTATAATAT
>JALVZS010000249.1:0-3099 GCA_027022065.1 bacterium | reverse complement strand
GCCTGAGAGAAAGTCGTATCCGTTGAACCACGGTTTTCAACATCACATCGCCTGTTTGGTGTCCGTATGTGTCATTTATGCGTTTGAAATCATCCAGGTCTATAATGATGAGGTGGGCGAATTCCTTGTTCCTGCAGCATAGGATCAAAAGCTCGTAAAGTCTTGAGAAAAGAGCTCTCCTGTTGAGAATTCCTGTAAGGTGATCTGTGGCCATGAGGATGGAAAGTTCCGCAAGTTCAATTAGAGGAACAGCAAGGAGTAAATTCATGAAGAACCACAGCACAAGGGGCAAGCTGTTTTGGGTTAACGGATTTTTCAATGGAAGTAGTAATGCTAAAAAGAAATCTGATCCGGGAATATCGGCCTTCAGCAGTGTGAATTTGCTTGTATCTAAGAGCAATTTGCCTCTGTACGGGTCTTTACCAAGGATATGTTCCTTTAGTGCTTGGGATAGGAGCTTTTCATCACAGGAAATGCAGTACCCTCTGAGTTCCTTCGGGCCTTCTATTACCAATCCGCTTTTATGCATCAAAAGAAGCCTTTTACTGAATAGCTTGAGGTCAAAGAAAGAGGGAAGTTCAAATTTATAGGTTAAAACGCCTATCACCCTTCCTCTGTGCCATATGGGAAAGCCGAAAAAGATGCCGAGAACATTGGTCCTTGTGCCCTTGGCGATGTAAATGGAGGTGAGTCCTCTCATAGCCTTTCTGTAGTAGGGTCTGAAGGATACGTTTGTGCCTATGAATTTTGGCTTAGAGCATGTAACTATGATGCCCTTATTATTGACAATGTAAACATATTTGGCTTCCGTAATATACGCCAGCTCTTCCATCAAAGAGACACTGGGTTTTTCTGACAATATCGCCTCTTTAATCTTTGGAATGAATAGGGAAAGTTTTAAAATTCTTTTATAATGTTCTATTCTAAAGGACAGACTGTAAGCAAGCTTTTTCAGCTCGTTTCTGTTTTGCATAAGTGTCTTTTCCGTGTAGTCGGCGTAGATCTTTAACACGACCATTGCAGCTACAATGGTAAGAATAGTGTAGCCTATGCAGACTCCTAGACTTACCTTGGGACCGAGTATTTCTGAGTATATATTGTGAAACAAATAGATACAAATGAGCAGATCAATACCAGGAATAATAGCTTTTCCCTGCCGGTTTAGCACACTTAATCCTAACAGTGTTAGCATTAAGTACAGAATCTTTCTTTCCCTTATCTTGAGATGGTATGCGAGGTAGAAAAGCAGAACTACAAAGCAGAAAAAGATGAGGAAAAGTTTTAGCGGATAAGCGGTCTTGAGGAAGACAAGCAGATTATCAAGAATGGGAAAGACTGAGAGGGCCAATAATGCACGCTGTACTTCCTTTAATTGTATCCTTTCAAATCTGTGTAAGAGCAGGCCTGTAGTTAAGTAAACAAGGGTATAGGAGCATACGGTAACTCTCAAGAAGCCTTCTATTACGTTGCTACTGAAATACATAGTCGCTTATGCTAAGTATATCGTCTCTTATTGGCAGGTGGCATTCCTTGGCTCTTTTAAGGTTTATGGCTATTGTGTAAAATCTTGCCTCCTCCACCGGTAGATCTTTTACATTCCATCCGTGGAAGATCTTGAGAGCAATCCTTCCCGCCTGATAGCCCATTTTGAGAAAGTCCGTTCCCACTCCTCCAAGCAGTCCCAGTTTTGCGGCACCTATGCTGTTGGGAAACAGATCAGGAATCTTTGCGTATCTTATGAGTATGGGAGCCAATTCTGTAAAACTCAATCTTCTCTTGCTATTGAGGCTTTCGGGGAGAGACATGGTGAAAGGGAAGTATGCCTTTATTTCTCTTGTGTTTAACCTTGTCAACTCTTCCTTCAGTTTCTGGACACTGCAGACTCTTTTTAGGATGATTCTTTTCAAAAACGGAGTTCCTTGAAGCTCATCGAGAAGTTCGTCCTTCAGCACATTTCCCATTAAATCTGGGGAGTAGAGCACTAGCAGTTGGTAGTTGCTGTTTCCTATCCAGTCGTCCATAAACTTTATGGCCTGCTTGGCGAATATTCTTTCGTGTACGCCGGTAACATTTTTTGTGGGATATCCGTGATTGTCCAAGAAGTGATACTTTTTGTTGTAATAGCTTAGCCGCTGGTTTACCCCAGAAAAGACTATAGGGAAGTTACTGTCTAAAAAGTGCTTTAAAGCCACTGTAAAGGCAAGGTCATCAACGGTTATCAGCATGTCAGGCTTGAAGTGCTCTATGTCTTTCACGGCTTCCTGAATCTTTTGAGATAAGGCATCTCCTTTTAGGTGGCGGCTGTCCAGCCAGAAGGCTTTTATTTCGTGTTCCTCTTCAAGCTCTTCCAAGGATCTTAGTATCCCCTTGTACTGGAGGTCACTGCATATATCCCCTTTGTGGTATGATAGAAGGATAAAGATCTTTATCTTTGCCGGTGAACAGCTACTGTTTAGCAGGAAGAGAAAGCACGCAAAATAAAATAATTTCCTAAACATATTTCAAGCTCTTATACTAGGAAACTGAAATTGGCAATAGGTGGATCTATGCTCCGGTGGTTACTTATTTCTTTCTCTTACCAGAGCTTCTAGGAACTGGTTTGTAAGCGACTATACACTGTCGTTTTCTGTTTGGCTGTCTCAGGATTTTGGTCTAAAATTTCTGTAAAAAATTAAAAGGAGGCGGTAGATGTCTGAGCTTGTGAGGATAACCGCTTCTGCTGGAGCAGGTAAAACTTACAGGTTGGCCCTTAGGTACATAGATCTTTTGGCGAAAGAAAAAAGTCGTCTGATATCGCAAGCTACTGAAGGCGGCCTTGAGGTTCAAAAGATCCTTAGAGGTATTATTGCCATTACTTTTACCAACAAGGCCGCTGCGGAGATGAAGGAAAGGGTCCTCAAGTTTCTTAAAGAGATTGCGTTTGGCACAGAGGAAGGCAGAAGGCTTGCCTCTGAGCTTTCCGCTTCCCTTTCTCCCAGAGAGGCGGAGCTTTTGGTGGACGCTATATTGGAGAACTATTCCTGCTTTCAGGTGAGAACCATTGACAGCCTTCTTTTCTCTATTCTAAGGGGTCTATCCTTTGAGCTTGATCTTGCCTCT
>JALVZS010000248.1:3042-5499 GCA_027022065.1 bacterium | reverse complement strand
GAGAAGGACTGGGAAGCGGAGTTGAGCTTTGGCCGTGTGTTTAGGGTGAATTACGATTATATGAGCTTCATCCATAGACTACAGCATGATTACCTTTATAAAGATGAACCAAGATTACCTATGAAAATGCCTCCCAATCATGTTAATGGCCTTGTTGCCTTGAACGCCTTTTGGAGGACAGATGATAAGGAGCATCCTGGTGAGCTTTATCCGTATTTTGGTGGTGCTCAGATGGTTACTGCAGATGATCTTGATGCGGGAAGGGATTATCAGATCTTCAGGAGTGAACAGCGTATAAAGACAGAATTTCAGCTTCCTTTCTTCCCGTATGTAACACTCCGTGCCATTTATCATAAGGAAAGGGAAAGTGGCTGGCGTCAGCACACATTGATGACTGGCAAGTGTACTCCCTGTCACATTGTAGGAACGGGAAGGAGAATCAACCAGTTCACCAGGGATGTTATTATTGGCGGTACCTTCAAGTACGGCATAGTTACTGTGGATTACTCCCACCTGTGGCGTCATTTTGATAATGAAGCTGGAATGCCTAGAATCCAGTTTGACTATGTGCTGGCTCCTGAAGGCGAAACTATGGTGTTTAATAGAAGACTCCTTTACGATAGTCAGTATGATTACGAGAAGTTCTTCAAAGAGCACAAGTTTGTTCCAACCAATATTGAAAAGCTTCCTTATGCAGAGATACCCGATATAGACAAGCATACAGACAAGCTGAAAGTTAGAATCGATCTTCCTTACAGGACTACACTGTTTAGCTCCTTTGTCTATAGCGATGTGGAAAATTCTTATGTTGACAAGGACTATGACACCACCGTCTTCGCCGCAAGACTAACCACAAGGCCCATAAGAAACCTCACTGTAAGCCTAAGAGGACGCTACTACACCATAGACAACGATGATGTTACTGTGCATCTTGAAAAGTACTCCAACGATGCATCTTATGATTCCATTTATCAGGGATGGGGTGCCAAGGACGCTTCTTACTTTGACTACAAGAGAAAGTCCAACATGGACAGGGATGTGTGGGAGGCTGGAGTTGATCTGAAATACATCTTTTCTAAATACTATATTAGGGCTGGTTACTCCTATACCTACATTGATAGGGACCATGAGACCTGGAAGGATTACCTCCACAAGGATCTCGTGAAGTATCTTGAGGATGAAAAGTTCCTCAAGGATGACACCACAAAGATCCACAACTTCAAGATAACCTTGGGTGGCAATCCTCTTACTAACCTAAACTTCAGGCTTACTTACAAGTATCAGCACCAGCAGGATCCCTTTGAGAATCACCATGGCATAGGATTTAAGAAGGACTTTGTCCTCTATGGAAAACCGGGTGGTGTTCCTTACTACGCCATATTCAGGAATGTCCACAGAAGACATGATGGTTCCAATGTTCCCACAGACAGCCACGATGTAAAGCTTCTGGTTAACTGGACTCCTATTAGGAAGGTCATTACAAGCCTGAATCTCCAGTACAAGTATCAGGAGAATGACGACTCTGATTGGGAGCTTGATACCTATGTAGCGGGTCTCAATGTGATGTTTGTGCCCTTTGAAAAGCTGACCTTCAATGTGGGAGCAAATTACGAATACGATGATTATGAAGCGAGGTTGTGCGTTGACCTCTTTGGTGGCTGAGGTGGTCACAGCTTTGTGGCCCAGGCTGGGTCACTTTGTGACAAGATTGATTACTATGTGCATAACTTTGTAACTTATGCTAGTGTTGATCTTCAGCTTCTTGAAAATCTGACCCTCTTTGCGGATGCCAGCTACACCTGGAGCAAGGCAGATGCCGATAATCCCCACTTTGGTAATCCTTGGAAAGTTATAACTCACCACGGTGGAACAGCAGACGATCCTCATCCAAGCTACAAGCCTGGATATGATCCCTGGTTCGTTATAACCTACACCAATGATATGGACGACATGTCCGACTGGTATGATCTCAAGTATGAGATTTTTGATGTTTCTGGTGGCTTTGAGTGGAAGGTCTTCAAAAACCTGTCCCTCAAGACTGTGGCAACCTACAGAAAATTTGACGATGAGGAAGAGTACCTCTACGAGGACAACGACGGCGAAATCTACATGCTCAACGCAAGCCTCATCTGGCGCTTCTAGTTGCTCTTGATAGAACTTGACAGAAAGGGCCGCCCCTAAAAGGGGCGGCCTTTTTTTATTTTAAAGCCAGATAAGCCATGACCTTTGCATCATTTACTATGTTGTCTATTATGGCGTACTCATCGGGCTGATGGGCGGTCATGTCTAAAGTTGCCCAAACTACTGCGGGAATTCCTAACTTTCTGAAGTAGGCGGCAAAGGTTCCTCCTCCTATGCCTCCTGCTTTGGCATCTTTGCCTCTCAGCTCCTTTATGGCCTTCTTAAGCATGTTGACAAGCTTGCTGTTGGGATCTGTGGGGGAGGGCGCATCTAGCC
>JALVZS010000248.1:2473-3032 GCA_027022065.1 bacterium | reverse complement strand
TTTTGAACTTATCCTCAACCTCAAGGGAGGTTCTTGCAAATACCTTCAGCACCTCATCCAGTGAATAGTTAGGCAGTACTCGGCAGTCAAAGACGATTTCGTGGTATCCTGGCGCCATGTTGGGAGACTCTGCCACGGTCTTTGCCATTGTTGGTTCAAAGGTGCTCTCCGGAGGATCAAAAAGCTCATCCTTGGCGCTGAAGACAGAATGCAACCTTTCGTCCAAGGTTTTGCCAAGCTCAAGGGCTACTCTGTGGGCGTTGAGTCCTTCATCGGGTATGCTTGCATGCACTTGCTTTCCTTTTATTTTTAGCTTAATCCAAAGCATGCTCTTTTCCGCAACCTCAATAAATGTGCCTTCTTCGTTTCCCCCGTCGGGAACAAGCACAAGATCTTTTTTCTTGAACAGCTCAGAATGCTCCTTCATGAGCCACTCAAGTCCCCTTTTGCTTCCCGTTTCTTCATCACTCACAAAGGCCAAAACCACCGTTCTTTTGGGCCTTATGCCTTCCAGCATTATGGCTTTAACGGCGTAAAGCGAAGCTACTAAGCTTTGCAG
>JALVZS010000248.1:0-2463 GCA_027022065.1 bacterium | reverse complement strand
TAAACCTTCCCGTTTTTTACGGCTGGTTCAAAGGGCTTCGCTGTTTGCCACTTGGACTCATCCCCAGGGGGAACGGTATCTATGTGGGTTAGTATCCAGAGCCTCTCATCACTTTCGCCTTTGTACACGGCTATGATGTTCGGCCTAACACCACCCTTTGCCCTTTCATCGGGACAGTTGTAGACCTGCACATCGTCAAAGGGGAGTTCCTTTACCATTTCAAGCAGCCTTTGTGCCCTCTCGTATTCTCCTTCATATCCGTAATCTGGACTTATTGCGGGTATCTTTATCAGCTCCATAAGAGTGGCTACTGCTTCATCCCTTAGTGTTTCAATTCTTTTGGTTACTGTATCTAGCATCTTTTTCCTCCTCGCAATTTACTTTAATAACTAAAAACTTTCTCCACCTTCTTACAGCGTATTTCTTGCATGTCTTTAAAATGGCATCTACATCGTCAATTTTGTTTTTCTTTAAAACTAGGTAGAAATTTCTCTTCTTTGCAATTATACTTATTAGATCTTTGTTTTCCAAACTTCTAACTATAGACCCTGAGTAGAAAGATGCTCCGAAAAGCGCATCTTCATAGGAGTAAATAGGAGGAGTTATATTCCTAACAAGATACAGGCTAGTTCTTTTTCTTGAAAAATATGGGAATATCAAAAGGGCTCCTATGAGGTATAAGCTCCAGACAGTCTTAAAAATCCTGTTTGGGGGGAGTTTTTTTAGTGTTTTTGATACAATTATTGCCCACGCAGGAAAGCAGGGCAGGACATAATGGGGCAGCTTGGATTTTGATATGCTAAAAAATAGAGTGGTGGTAATGACCCAGAATAGAAAAAGCGAATTTTCTTTTAAGTTCATAGATTTTGTGTTCTTAATCAGCAGAATACTCCACGGAAAAAGTCCAACTGCGGTTACTATTATGAAATAGTAAAAGGGCTTTTCTCTTTTGAACATATTTGTGGTGTATCTTAGCACATTCTCTTTCCAGAAGAAGCTGTAGCAGTATCCAGGCCACTTCAGTTCTAACAACAGGAATACGGGAGTGGTAATTAAAAAGAATGTAAAAAAAACCCTTTTCCAAGGTACATCCTTAAAGCTTATATTGGACATCAGCATCCAGGGGGCTATAGCCATGACAGGTATAAGCACACCTATGGGACCTTTTGTGAGAAACGCAAGGGATGCGAAGAGGGAAGAGATGAGGAATTTTCTTTTGTAAAAAAAGAAAATGGAGAGGGTTATAAAAAGTGTTAGCAACATGTCCATACGTGCTATTCGGGCAAACGCAAAGGTCATTGTGGAGGATGAAAATACCAGGGCTGCTAATTCTCCTTCCCAGGCTATCAGAGTTAAAGTTATTCCAAGGGCTGCTAGGGCAGAAACTAATCTCAGAGAAAACTCACTTTCTCCAAAGATTTTGTAGCTTAAAGCGCATATCCAGTAGTACAGGGGAGGCTTTTGATATCGCACTTTGCCGTTAACTGTAGGGGGGAGCCAGTGGCCCAGCTCCACGATTTCTCTTGTTATTTCTGCATTCCTAGCTTCATCTGGCTCGGCAAGGGGATAAGCCCCTATCCCCAGAAAAAAGAGAAACGAAAAAAGTGCTATCCAAAGCTTAAGTTCAGGTTGTGATGTTGTCATCGCTTAGGTTGAGGGAAACGATCCTCTTTAAAATTATGAAATCTGCAAGGGGTATTTCCTTGAACTCCACCGCAAACCCGTCTTCCTCTTTTCTTACCACCTCGGCTTTTACAGAAACCTGCTCAAGCACCTTATCGCCCTCTGTCAGCATGAGCTTTATTTCGCATGTGGCTCCTAATGGGGGCCTCAGCTTGGATTTAAGAAAAGCTCCTTTGACGCTTAGATCTCTAGTTATCAGGTTGCTTTCTGACATGCCCTTGCACCTAAAGTGCGCCTTTACCTGAAGAGGAACCCTTTTGAATCTTCTCTTCTCCTGCATGGCTACACCAACCTATAAACTACAGTTTTACCAACCGTTTCCCTCACATAGGGAACCTTAAGCCCTATTATGGTTTCCGATTTTCCTATAAAGAGATATCCGCCTGGTTTATGTATCTTTGCCAGATTGTTTAGGGCTTCTTCGCGCTTTTTGGAGTCAAAGTATATTAAGAGGTTTCTGCAAAAGATGAAGTCAAACATTCCCAACCGTCTTAAAAAAGCAATATCAAATATGTTTCCCACGAGAAACCGCACCTTCAGTGCTATGCTTCTTTTTATTCTGTAGAACTCTCCGTCCCTATCAAAGTATCTTGTAAGGAACTTAGCAGGTACCTTTGACACAGATCGCTCAGTATATATGCCTGATTGGGCCATCTCTATGGCCTTTCTGTCCACATCAACTCCTACTATATCAAATCTCAGGCTGTTTCCAAAGGCGTCATCCAGAGTCATGGCAATTGAAAAGGGCTCCTCTCCCGTGGAGCAGGGAATGCTGAGGAT
>JALVZS010000247.1:623-1573 GCA_027022065.1 bacterium | reverse complement strand
ATTTAGGTTGATTCCCGCCCTTGAGAATGCCGAGTTTCTGCGCTATGGAAGTATTCACAGAAACACCTATATAAATTCTCCAAAGGTGCTTTATCCCACCCTTCAGTGCAGGAAAGATGAGGGTCTTTTCTTTGCGGGACAGATAACAGGAGTTGAAGGTTATATGGAGTCCGCATCCACAGGTATCATAGCCGGGATAAATGCCTCACTTTTACTTGGCGATAGATCACCAGTGGTCCCTCCAGAGGAGACCATGATAGGGGCCCTTTTGAGGTATATTTCAAGCTATAAAGGGGGAGATTTCCAGCCTATGAATGCTAACTTTGGTTTGCTACCTCCTTTGGGATTTAAGGTAAGGGATAAAAGAAAAAAGAAACTTTTGCTTTCTCAGAGGGCTCTTGAGGCTATGAGAAGGTGGATGGAGGAAAACGGGCTGGGGGATCTAAAGCGTGAAGTGGTTTAAGGATACGCTGAGCAGGGTAAGGAGAGGAAAGAAGGTTGAACAGGGGCTGTGGGTTACATGTCCCGGGTGTAACGAGATTGTGTATAAAAAAGAGGTGGAAAGGAATCTCAAGGTTTGTCCAAAATGCGGCTACCACTTCAGAATAGGTGCTTGGGAGAGAATAAATATGCTTCTTGATGAGGGTTCATGGGTGGAGCACGATGCCGATATAGCTCCACTGGATCCGTTGGGCTTTAAGGATACGAAGAGATACAAGGACAGGCTAGCAGAGGCTCAGAAAAAGACCGGAATGAAGGATGCGGTTGTGAGCGTTGAGGGAGATATAGAGGGTAAAAGGGTGCAGCTTGTGGTTTTTGAGTTTGGCTTTTTAGGTGGTAGTATGGGAAGTGTGGTGGGGGAAAAGATAGTGAGAGCTGCTGAAAGGAGCATCTCTTTGAAACAGCCCTTGATAATAGTTTCTTGTTCAGGTGGGGCTAGGATGCAGGAG
>JALVZS010000247.1:0-613 GCA_027022065.1 bacterium | reverse complement strand
CTGCTGTGTCAAGGCTTTCTGCCGTAAGGGTGCCTTTCATTTCAATACTTTCTGATCCCACAACTGGAGGGGTTTCTGCAAGCTTTGCTCTGATAGCCGATGTGGTCTTAGCAGAGCCAGGTGCGCTTATAGGTTTTGCAGGACCAAGGGTCATTGAACAGACCATAGGCCAGAAGCTCCCTGAAGGTTTTCAGAGGGCGGAGTATTTGTTGGAGCACGGGTTTATAGATATGATAGTGGAAAGAAAACGGATGAAAAAGATGCTCTCCAATATCTTGAGCCTGCTTTCTGGGGGAAGATATGTTCACCAGGCCTGATGGTAGACCTCCCGATAAGTTGAGGAGGGTGAGGATTATAAGGGGATATATGAAGCACGCGGAAGGTTCTGTCCTTATAGAGATGGGAGATACTAGAGTTATATGTACCGCCTCTGTTGAGGATAAGGTCCCTCCCTTCCTTAAAGGCACAGGCACCGGTTGGATAACTGCTGAATACGCCATGTTGCCCCGTTCAACACAGACTAGAACCATAAGGGACATTGTCAAGGGAAGGATAAACGGAAGGAGTCAGGAGATACAAAGGCTCATAGGGCGCTCTTTGAGGGCGGTGGTGG
>JALVZS010000246.1 GCA_027022065.1 bacterium | reverse complement strand
CTCCAGAGATATGGAGTGACGCCAAGAAGGCAGCCCAGCTTTTGAAGAGAAAGAAGCATCTGGAGCATCTGCTTGAGGAATGGGAGGAGCTTGAAAGGAGGATGGAGGATTTATCTGTGCTTATAGAGCTTGGTGAGGAGGAACAGGATCTCTCAGTGGGGGATGAGATAAAGAGGGAGCTTGAGTGGATTGAAAAAAGGATCAAGCGGCTTGAGTTGAAGACGCTGCTTTCTGGGGAAAAGGATCCCAACAACGCCATTGTTTCCATAAACCCAGGAGCGGGGGGCACAGAAGCGCAGGACTGGGCTGAAATGCTCTTTCGCATGTACACCCGCTGGGCGAAGTCCAAGGACTTTGAGGTGGAGATAATGGACTATCAGCCTGCCGATGATGCGGGAATAAAGAGCGTTACCTTTATGGTTAAGGGGCCTTACGCTTACGGCTACCTCAAGGGAGAGACAGGAGTCCACAGGCTGGTTAGAATATCTCCATTTGACGCCAACAAGAGAAGACACACCTCTTTTGCTTCCGTGTTTGTGTATCCAGAGATAGAGGAGGACATAGAGGTTGAGATACGGCCTGAGGATCTAAAGATAGAGACCTTTAGGGCCTCGGGTCCTGGAGGTCAACATGTGAATGTTACCGATTCTGCTGTGAGGATCACCCATATACCAACGGGTATTGTGGTGCAGTGTCAGAACGAGCGTTCTCAACTGAGGAACAAGGAAATGGCGCTTAAGATCCTAAGGGCAAGGCTCTACGAGCTGAAAAAGAAGGAGCTTGAAAAGGAGAAACAGGAGCTGGAGAAGAACAAGAAGGAGATATCCTGGGGGAATCAGATACGTTCCTACGTGCTTCATCCGTTTAAACTTGTTAAGGACTTGCGAACGGGGGTGGAAAAGAGTAATGTAGCGGCGATGGCGGTTCTAGATGGTGATATAGACGATTTTATTGAGGCGTATCTCTTTTCACAAAAGGCCACAACACACGCCCTGGACTCCTCGGGAGGTGCCCCTGTGGGTCCCCGGGAGGATGAAGGGGCGGAGGATAAAACCAAATAGAGGGGGTGTAGGTTATGGCAGTGGTTACCATGAAGCAGTTGCTTGAGGCAGGTGTCCACTTCGGGCATCAGACGAGGCGTTGGAATCCCAAGATGAAGCCGTACATCTATACGGCGAGGAACGGGATTTACATCATTGATCTTCAGAAGACGCTTCAGCTGTTTGAGAAGGCCTATCAATTTGTGAGGGACAGGGTGGCAGAGGGGGCAAAAGTTCTCTTTGTGGGAACCAAGAAGCAGGCCAAGGAGCCCATTGAGGAGGAGGCCAAGCGCTGCGGGATGTACTATGTTAATCACCGCTGGATAGGCGGGACCCTTACCAACTTCAGGGTTATAAGGCAGAGCATAGAGAAGCTCAAAGAGCTTGAGCGTATGAGGGACGAGGGGCTTCTTGATTACTACACCAAGAAGGAGAAGATGAGGATTCTCAGAAAGATAGAGAAGCTCAACAGGAACTATGCCGGCATAAAGGACATGGAGGAGCTTCCCGACATCATCTACATTGTGGATCCAAGAAAGGAGAGAAATGCGGTGAGAGAGGCGAGAAAGATGGGCATTCCCATTGTGGCCATCGTTGATACCAACTGCGATCCCGATGAGATAGATGTTATAATTCCTGGAAACGATGACGCTATAAGGGCCATAAGGCTCATAACCTCAAAGATTGCGGATGCCGTGATTGAGGGTCAGCACATCTTTAGAGAGAAGGTGGGCATTTCTGAAGAGGAGGTTGAGGGGGCCGAGGTTTACACCATGGAGGAGGCCCTTAAAGAGGAATCCGAAAGAACCCCCTTTGAAGAGGGATACGAGGAATACGAGGATATATACGAGGATGAGGAAGACTGAGGAGGTGATGGCATGGCTGTAACACCCCAGATGGTTAAGGAGCTTAGGGAACGCACAGGTGCGGGCGTTATGGACTGTAAAAAGGCTTTGGAGGAAGCCGGTGGTGATATGGAAAAAGCTGCCGAGATCTTAAAGAAAAAAGGCATAGCCAAGGCGGAGAAGAAGGCTTCCAGAGAGGCAAAGGAGGGCCTCATAGGCTCTTACATCCACATGGGTGGGAAAATCGGGGTTCTTGTGGAGGTAAACTGCGAGACGGACTTCGTGGCAAGAACGGATGAGTTTAAGGCCCTGGTTCACGATATTGCCATGCAGATAGCGGCCATGAGCCCTAAGTGGGTTTCTGTTGAGGATGTGCCCCAGGAGGTGATTGAAAAGGAAAAGGCCATATACAGGGAACAGGCCTTGGCCTCTGGCAAGCCCGAGCATGTGGTTGACAGAATCGTTGAAGGTAAGCTTCAGAAGTTCTTTGAGGAGGTCTGCCTTCTTGAGCAGAAGTTCATAAAGGACGATTCCAAGAAGGTTAAGGACGTTATAACCGAAGCCATTGCCAAGCTCGGTGAGAATATAAAGGTTTCAAGGTTTGTGAGGTTCCAGGTGGGCGTTGCCGAGTGATGGAAGGCAGGAGACCCAGGTACCGCAGGGTGCTTTTGAAGCTTTCGGGAGAGGTGCTTGCGGGAAAGGCTGGGTTTGGCATAGATCCCAGCGCTCTCATGAGGCTGTCCAGGGAAATTAAGGAGGTGAGGGACCTAGGGGTTCAGGTGGCTGTTGTCATAGGCGGGGGAAACATCTTCAGGGGCCTTTCTGGGCTTGAGGCTGGGATAGACAGGGCTACAGGGGACTACATGGGAATGCTCGCCACTTTGATCAACGCCCTTGCCCTTCAGAGCAGTTTGGAAAAGCTGGGGGTGCCCACAAGGGTTATGACCCCTTTTGAGATAAGGCAGCTTGCAGAGCCCTACATAAGGAGAAGGGCCATAAGGCATCTTGAGAAGGGAAGGGTGGTGATATTTGCTGGGGGAACGGGCAATCCCTTCTTTACCACTGACACCGCCGCTGCCCTAAGGGCTGCTGAGATTGAGGCAGATGTGATTCTTAAGGCCACAAAGGTTGACGGGGTTTACGACAAGGATCCTGTAAAGAACAAGGACGCTGTGAGGTTTAAGAGCATAAACTACATAGATGTTCTGGATAGAGGCCTTAAGGTGATGGATTCCACTGCTATATCTTTGTGCATGGAGAACAGTATTCCTATACTTGTCTTTTCCGTTGTGGAGCCAGGTAATATTAAAAGGGTGGTTATGGGAGAAGATGTGGGAACCATAGTGGGGGAGGGTGGCCATGCTAAGTGATCTATACAAGGATATAAGGCAGAGGATGAAAAAGTCCTTGGACAAGTGCGAGAAGGAGCTGAGGGGTATAAGAACTGGGAGGGCCTCAACAGCCCTTCTTGAAGAGATAAAGGTGGAGTACTACGGCGTTCCCACACCATTGAAGCAGCTCGCAACCCTTACCGTTCCTGAGCCTAGGACCGTCCTCATACAACCATGGGATAAGAGCGTGGCCAAGGATATAGAGAAAGCCATAAGAAGTTCTGATCTAGGACTTAATCCCACAAGTGATGGGAATGTGATAAGGGTCAACTTCCCGCCCCTTACGGAGGAGAGGCGTAAACAACTGGTGAAGGTGGTGAGAAAGATCGCTGAGGAGTACAGGATCGCCATTAGGAACATCAGAAGGGATGGGAATGACGAGGTTAAGGAGATGGAGAAGGAGAAGATGATCTCTGAGGATGAGGCCAAGAAGGCCCTTAAGGAGATACAGAAGATAACGGACGAGTTTATTAAGGCTATTGACGAACTGGTGGAAAAGAAGGAAAAGGAGATCTTGGAGCTTTAAAAACCAGAAGGAGGTGTGACCATGGCCTACAAAATAACCGATGAGTGTGTTGCCTGTGGGTCCTGCAAGGATGTGTGCCCTGCTGATGCCATTATTGAGGGCGAGGAGAAGTACAGCATTGACCCTGACAAGTGCACCGATTGCGGATCCTGTGCAGAGGTGTGCCCCACAGGAGCCATTTTAGGACCTGAAGAGTAATTAAACAAAGGCTGTATTTTCTTAAAGAGGGGCCTTTAAGGGCCCCTCTTTTTTTACTTGGAGGTTTTGATGAACCTCTCCAAGCTTCCCGTTCATGTTGCCATAATAATGGACGGAAACGGTAGGTGGGCAAAGAAAAGGGGACTAAGCAGGGTCCATGGGCATGTTGAGGGAGTAAAGAGGGTTGAGGAGATAGTCAGGGCGGCAAAAGAGGTAGGGATCAAATACCTCACCCTGTTTGCCTTTTCCACGGAGAACTGGAGGCGTCCTCCTGAAGAGGTTAACTTCCTCATGGGGCTTCTCAAGAGCTATGTGGAGTCCAAAAGGGATGAGTTCCTCTCCAATGATATCAGGTTCAACGCCATGGGGAGGCTTAAGAGACTTCCCAATGAGGTTTACGAGGCGGTTAAGGCCCTTATGGAGGATACAAGGCACTGTGAAAGCCTGGTGGTTACTCTGGCCCTCAACTACGGTGGAAGGGCCGAGATGGTGGATGCCTTTAAGAAGCTTGCCAAAGAGGTTGCCTCTGGCAGGATAGAGCCTAAACAGGTGGACGAGGAGCTTATATCAAAGCACCTATACTGTCCGTGGATCCCAGAGCCTGACCTCTTAATAAGAACCAGTGGTGAGATGCGTATAAGCAACTTTATGCTGTGGCAGCTTTCCTATACGGAGCTTTATTTTACCCCAACCCTTTGGCCGGATTTCACCAAAGAGGAGTTTTACAAGGCTCTTGAAGACTACTCCAGGAGGGAGAGGAGGTTTGGAGGGATCTAGATGAGGGCTGTGGTGGCCAACTATCTGGAGAAGGCGGTTAAAAAGGCCGTTGAACGAGGAAAACTTCCTTCTCTGGACGTTCAGGTGCAGGTGGAGTATCCCGACAGAAGGCATGGGGATTACGCCACAAATGTTGCTTTCTTAATCGCCAAGGTTGCCAAAAGGCCTCCTAGGGAGGTTGCAGAGATAGTGGCGGACTTTCTGGATATGCCACATGTGGAAGCGGTTGAGGTAGCGGGGCCTGGCTTCATCAACATCAGGATGAAGGATACGTGGTGGCACTCTATCGTTAGGGAGGTGCTGAGAAAGGGGTGCCGTTACGGGGATCTAAAGATAGGGAAGGGCAAAAGGGTTCAGATAGAGTTCGTTTCTGCTAATCCAACAGGTCCCCTTCATGTGGGACACGCAAGGGGGGCTGCCGTTGGGGATTCCCTGGCCAGGATACTCAAAAAGGCGGGATATAATGTGGAGAAGGAGTACTACATAAACGATGCGGGAAGGCAGATAAGGCTCTTGGGTGAGTCGCTGCTTGTAAGGTGCAAGCAGCTTAAAGGGATAGATGAGGAGCTACCGGAGGATGGCTATAGAGGAGATTATATAGTTAAGCTGGCCGAGGAGGCCTTAAATGTGTTTCCCGACATACTTGAAAGACCAGAAGAAGAAGCCGTAGAGACGCTTGCCAACTGGGGTAAAGAGAGGCTTTTAGAGGAGATAAAGAGGGACCTTGCGGATTACAATGTCAAGTTTGACAGCTTCTTTT
>JALVZS010000245.1 GCA_027022065.1 bacterium | reverse complement strand
GGCCTCGCCTGCCGGGTTACATAGCCCGGGCTGCTTTAATTAAGCAGCCAGAGCGAGTTCAGGTTCGGCACTTGTGTTTGTCCGCCTGTGGTAACGGGTCGGCGGCACCCGGCGTGCTACCCTGCCTCCCGTCCATCCCCGTCGAGACCACGACGCCCCCACAGGCATAGTAAAAATTTAGGCCTTGCTTTTGGAAAGTCAACCTACTATAAACTTTCATCAGGAGTTCGTGATGAAAGAAAGCAGAATAGCAAAACCCATAGTATTTCTGGGAAGATTGGCGTTGTCTCCAGTTATTACCCTGGGAAGCGCCGGACTATTTCTGGCAAATACCATACTTTGGACCTTTATCCCTCCCCTTAAAGTTAAAAGGCTCATAAAGCAGATATACTTCATTGGAAGCAAATCCGTAACAATCGTATCACTAACAGGCGCCTTCACGGGCATGGTGCTTGCCCTTGAAACCTTTTATGCCATGAGAAAGTTCGGAGCAGAAGCCCTCTTGGGACCTACGGTGGCCTTGTCCATGATAAGGGAGCTGGGACCAGTTATCTCTGCCCTTATGATCACCGCAAGGGCCGGCTCGGCCCTAACCGCCGAGATAGGCATTATGCGCATAACGGAGCAGATAGACGCCCTAGAGCTTATGGCGTTGAATCCCTACCGCTACCTCATTGTCCCCAACATACTCGCAGGTCTCATATGTTTTCCATTACTTGCGGCCATATTTGATGTGGTGGGGATATACGGGGGCTACCTTGTGGGAGTTAAGCTTCTAGGGCTTAGTCCGGGCACATACTTCGGCGAGATGAAGAACTTTGTGGACATGCAGGAAATCCTGCACGGAACCTATAAATCCCTCACTTTCGGCCTTCTTGTCACATGGGTATGTTGCTACTGCGGTTACACCACAGGCTACGGAGCAGAGGGAGTGAGCAAAGCAACCACAAGGGCAGTGGTAGTCTCCTCAGTGCTCATACTTATAGGGGACTATGTGCTTACATCCATACTGTTTTAACCATGATAAAGGTTGTGGATCTTCATAGCACCCTTAAAGGGCAAAAGGTTTTAGACGGCGTGAACCTTGAGGTGAAGAAGGGGGAGATAATAGCCCTCATTGGGAAAAGTGGTGTGGGAAAAAGCGTGCTTCTAAAACACATTACAGGACTTATGAAGGGGGAAAGGGGAAGCGTCTTTATAGACGGAGAAGACATAACCAAGTGCAGAGGCAGAAAGCTGGAAAAGCTCAGGGAAAAGATAGGCTTTCTCTTTCAGGGTGGAGCCCTTTTTGACTCCTACACTGTTTACGACAACGTAGCCTTTCCCTTAAGAGAAAAGACCAAGATGAGTGAGGAGGAGATAAGAAAAAGGGTGCTGTATGAGCTGGAGCAGGTGGGGCTTTCAGGTATGGAGCACAAGTATCCCGCAGAGCTCTCCGGAGGCATGAGGAAAAGGGCAGCCCTTGCAAGGTGCATGGTGATGGAGCCCGAGATTATGCTCTTTGACGAGCCCACAACGGGTCTTGACCCTTTAACCGCAAGGCAGATAAACCAACTCATACAGAAGACCTACGAGAGAAAACACTTTACGGGTATCATTATATCCCATGATATACCTGAGGTCTTCAGCCTTGTGCATAAAGTCGCCATGATCCACGAGGGGAAAATAGTGTTTTATGGGAGGCCTGAAGAGATCTTTGAATGTGACCATCCAGCGGTAAAGGAGTTTATAGAAGCGGCCATGGAAGGAGCAAAAACTCAAATAGGGGTAAGGAATGGAGGATAAAAGGTATTTCGTTGAGCTCTCCGTCGGTATATTTATGCTAATAGGGATTCTCTGTCTTGCCTACCTCTCCATAAAGCTGGGCAAGATGGAGGTCATAAGCAGCAGAGGAACTCTACTTTGTGCAAAGTTCACCAATGTTGGTGGACTTAAGGAAGGAGCCGATGTGGAAATAGCAGGCGTTGAGGTGGGAAGGGTAAAGAAGATAACGTTGGACAAGGACTACCAGGCCAAGGTATGGATGCTCATATACCCAGGGGTAAAGATACAGGAAGATGCCATAGCAGCGGTAAAGACCAAGGGTTTGATAGGAGAAAAATACATTGAAATAACCCCAGGAGGCTCCGATAGGATACTTAAAAGCGGAGAGTGCATACAGCAAACGCAGCCTGCATTCAGCCTAGAGGATGCCATTGGTAAACTGATATTCGGAGGTCCATCTTCAGGATCGGGGTCACAAGAAGAAAACCTAGAATGAGGAGATAAAAATGAGGTGGTGGCTTGCACTTATACTTAGCGTATTTTTGATAACAAGTTTTTCCTCCACCTACGCAGCCTGGAATGTGGAAGTGCCTCCCGCAAGTGAAGGCTTTGAGGAAAGCTTTAATGCCTCTATGCCGGATCCCTTTGAGCCCCTCAACAAATTTTTCTTCAATGTCAACGACAAGCTGTATTACTGGGTGTTAAGACCAGCGGCTAAGGGATACGGCAAGGTAGTGCCAAAGCCTGTGAGGAGGTCCATAGACAACTTCTTCTACAATCTGTTCACTCCCGTAAGGCTTATAAATGAACTGCTTCAGTTCAAGTTCAAAAAGCTTGCAAAAGATTTTGCTCGCTTTCTTGCAAACACCACCATAGGAATTGGAGGACTCTTTGACCCTGCGGCCAAGTGGTTCAACCTTCCAAGGGAAAACGAAGACCTCGGCCAAACCCTTGGAGTATACGGCATTGGACACATAGCATATATAGACTGGCCACTTCTAGGTCCATCTTCAGTAAGGGACACTGCGGGAGAAATAGGAGACTCCTTCCTTGACCCCATATTTTACATGGTTACCACATGGACCTACATTGCCATAGAGGCCGTATATGAGTTTAACAAGTTCTCGCTAAACCCAGATCAGTACGACGAGATAAAGCAAGAAGCCTTTGATCCATATATATCCTTAAGAAACATATACTTCCAGTACAGAGAAGAACAGGTGAGGGAGTAAGATATGAGGAAGATCGCCATTGTATCGGCCGTTATCTTAGGCATAGTCGTTGCAGCATGGTCAGAAACACCCCTTGATGTTGTGAAGAGCAATATTGACTATGTGCTTGAAGCACTGACCAACAAAAAAATACCCGTAGAGGAAAAGAAGAGAAGAATAAGAGAAGCCTTTGAAAAGACACTTGATTGGGAAAAGATTGCCACGCTCGTTCTGGGCATACACAACAGACGCATAACACCTGAAAAAAAGAAGAAATTTACCCTGCTCTTCAAGGAGTTCATTGAAAATGTGTATGCTAACAAGTTTCTAAGATACTCTGGAGAGAAGATCGTTTACGGCAAGCAATTCATCAGTGGCAACAGAGCCTCAGTAAATATGCAGCTTATAACCACCAAAGGACAACGCATTCCTATAGTGTGTAGGCTCATTAAGAGAAACGGCAAGTGGCTCATATACGATGTGATGATTGAAGGCATTAGCATGGTGAACAACTACAGGATACAGGTCAATAATGTAATAACCAAAAAGGGCATAGATGGTCTTTTGAAGATACTTGAAAGAAAGGTCAAAAGATACAAAAAGGCGTAAGGGCTGGAGGAATCCCCAGCCCTACACCATACCAAAGAACCACTTTTTAGCTTCTCCGTATGCCTTTCTCAGCTCATCCAAGGCCAAAAGTAGATTGTATCCAGCGTCTGTTACTGTGTTGGTTCCCAGGAACTTTGTCATCCTCGCTATTCTCACAACCTCAGAGAAGGTTTCAGGATCAAGACCCGAAAGCTTCTCAACCCTCTTCCACCTATCAGGCCTCACCCTTATCTTCTTCTCCCGCTCATAAAGTGTCCCCACTTCCCTAACTGCCTCAAGCACCCTTATAAGGTGAGGAGTTACAGGATTGCCAAAGCCGCTGGTCACTCCTGCAAGAGCCCTTTTCATATAAAGTCCTGCATCGGTGAGAACAACCACACCAGTGGGAAGGATCTCCACAAACCCCTTAGCATCTAAAAGCTCTACAGCTTTCCTTACCTTTTCACCAAATCTCTCCACATATCTGTCCATATGTAGAGGTGACTTTTCCGATATGCTGGCAAGAACCTCCATCTCAAAATCCGTTATGTGTGGAAGCCTATCTATTGAAACCGCTAGATCCGCATACAGAAGCCCTGACTTTGTGGGACCGTAGGTTCCCACAAGTCCCTGTTTCTGTGCCTCTCCATACCAATCAACGCTGGGCGCAGAAAACTCCTTCCTCGTCATAGTAATGCACTTTATAGCGGGGGAAGATATGGGCCTTTTCTTTTGCTTCTGATCCTCTAAAACCTTCTCACCCCAGGAAGTAAACTTGTAAACCAGCTTACCCTTGGGCCCCTCTTCAGAAGTGAGCATACCAAAGCACTCAAGTGAATACAGAAACTTTTTGGTATCGGGTCCCCAAGCCTTGTTCTTTTTCTCAATAACCTCCCTTATCTGATCAGGAGTAGGCATTATCTCAGGATTATCCTTGTGTTTGCTCCAAAGCTCCTCCACAGCAAAGAGAACCTCTATCTCCTCCTCTATAAGCACTATGGAAGGAGTGAGAAGCAGCGGTCCCTCCGTGTAGAGCTTGTAGGCCATGTAAAGGGCTTCTCCTGCAGGAAGGAGATCCCCCTCCTCATCCACATATGCCATGGCCTGAAGCATTTCTAACTCACTTTCCGAAAGCTCTTTGGGAGACTCCTTTGCCCTCTTCACTGAAACCATAATGTCCACACTTACTGCCACTGGAAAAGGCTGAGCCCCTTTTTCCAAAGCCTCCTTAACTTTTTGACCCAAACCAGTGAAAGTGAAGAAATCAGCAGGAGGCATAGAAAAGGCAATGAGTCTCTGTGCCTCAAGCTGTTTTGCTAGCTCTTCGTTTATGTCTATGTTTCCCACCCTCTTTACAGGACCTACAGGAAGCTTCTTTATGTATTTAGCAAGCTCAGCATCTACGATAAGCTGGGGTCTCGCAAGCCTGTATATCTCCCAAAGCTCCTCACCTTCAGACGTTAACCCGTTCTCATCTGCAAACCCCCTCTCCTTCAAAGGCTGTAGAAACTCTTCGGGAACCACTCCCCCAGCCTTGATAACCGCATCAACCATGCCGATGATCTCCGAACCCACAAAGCGAAAATCATCATCCCAGGAGGCAGTATTTATACCCCTTTCCTCAATAGCTCTAATAAGCTCCACTATAGCTTCACCCGTATAGGTTAGAGAGTAGTAACCTGGAAGCTCAAACCTCAATATTCCCGCAAGCTCCAAAACCCTTGCATGCTCGGTCTCTTTGGGGAACTTCTCTCCAGAGGCTATCCTTTTGAGGAGACGAACCCCTGCACCGGTTATTACCATACTCCACCTCCAATTGTGAAAGATTTAACAAACAAGAGTCTAAAAAAAGGGCCCTGGCACCGAGCTACTTTCCCACCACCTCTCGGTGGCAGTATCATCGCCGCTGGCGGGCTTAACTTCCGTGTTCGGAATGGGAACGGGTGTTTCCCCGCCGCTATGGGCACCAGAGCCCAAATC
>JALVZS010000244.1 GCA_027022065.1 bacterium | reverse complement strand
TTGGAAATCATCCCGTATTTGGGCCTGACGAGATAGCTGAAAAGCTCAAGTGCAGCCCTGAAACCATCAGAAGGCGCCTTAGGATGGGCGAGCTTGAGGGCTACAAGCTCGGAAGCGGAGACAAGACCATCTGGGTGATTACGAGGGATTCTCTCAAGAGGTGGCTCATTAGAAGCTATTGGCTTAACAGGGAGGAGTGATGGGTTGGGGAAGGGTGCTTGAGAAATACAGCGATGGGTATTTAAGACGGCTTGCGATAGAGCACCACATCATTGAGCTTCACGCAAAGCTTCAAAAGGCTCTTGCAGAGGATAAGTGTCCTTTCAGGCAGAAAGAGTTCTTGAAGGAGCTGGCTGATCTCTACCTGCTTCTAGACATGCATCGCCAGGAGGATGATGCCTTTCCTCATTTGATCCAGACAAGAAAAGCGAGGTTTGTTGAAAAGCTTGAGGGGGAGCAATGGGACGCCGAAAGATCCCGCAGGAAGTGATAGATTACGCCAAGGAGCTTTACCTGACGGTGGATGAAAAGGGCAGGCGGGTGTATTCGCTAAGGCAGATTTCAACGGAAATTCAACGAAAATTCAATATCAGGGTTGACCCTTCCACAATATTCAACAGGGCCAAGCAGGAAGGCTGGGATGATGTTCTGGAGCAGGCCAGCAAGGCAGCGGCCATTAAGGCAGTTGAGGAACTGAAGCCACGCTTTCTGGAGCGGGACTTTTCGGCTGAGGAGCGGGCTTACGAGTCCTTTCTGGCGGTCAAGAGGCAGGTGCTACAGGGCTTACATGAGGTTTTTGAAACGGGCTTGGAGCTTATCCGGAAGAAAAAGGAGGACCCCAAGGCAGTAAGAGAATCCTTCAGTCGTCTCATTGAGACTACGTCCCGTGCTGGAAAGATCTTCGCAGAGGTCTTTGAAGGGATGAAAGAGAGCGGGGAGATTCAGGTGGAGAAGGTGGAAGTTATTCTGGAGGGTTTTGATGATCCTCACCATAAAGACGCCGAAGGTTCTGTGGAAGGGCAAGCTCCTTCCTCATCAGCAGAGACTTATGAATAACCCTGCACCTTACCTTGCCCTTATAGGAGGGACAGGTTGTGGGAAGACGTGGTTTTTGCCCCGCTATCTCACCTATCGCATAAAGCAAAGCCCTGGTGAGGAGTGGATCGTATCTGCTCCTACCATTCCCATGCTAAAGAGGAACCCGTGGAAGTACTGTTTGCAGTTCTGGAAGGAGATTCTACAGCTTAACATTGAGGTCAACAAAACCGAAATGGTTGTCAGGATTCCTCACTTTAAAGCCACCATCTACTTCATCTCCGCCGAGAACCCTGACCGCATGCAGGGAATACACGCAAAAGGCATCGTGGGCGATGAGGCGGGGCTGTTTGATCGCTTGTGGTGGGATACAGCGGTGCAGAGGATTGCCTACAGGAAGGGGCAGATACTGCTTCTCACAACGCCATACGCCGAAAACTGGCTCAAGACTGAGGTCTGGGACAGGTGGATCGCTGGCGATCCCAACTTTCACGTGGAGAACCCTTCATCGCTGGACAATCCCTTTTACCCAAGGGAGGAGTATGAGAGGGCAAAG
>JALVZS010000243.1 GCA_027022065.1 bacterium | reverse complement strand
CTACTGCACCTGTAGCTCCTGCAACTGCTACAACATACTCCCCCATCTTTGTCCCCCTGCGAAAATGATTTTTCAGCCTAATACTCCTTGCATGGGGGATAGTCAACCAGTTAAATAGACTAACTACAAACGGGAGGTGGGAATGGCTGAGGATGTGCTTGTCTGCTCGGAGGACTACTGGAACTTTGACTTTGGCAGATTCCATCCCTTAAGGCCCATAAGGGTGAAGCTTACCTTTGAGCTTATGAAGGATCTAGGGCTTCTTGAAGGATCGGAGGTTGTCAAGCCGAGAGAGGCAACCGAGGAGGAGCTTCTCACATACCATGAAAAGAGCTACCTTGAAGCTCTAAAAAGAGAAGAACCGAATGAGGCTTTTGGTTTGGGAACCGAGGACAATTCCGTTGTTTCTGGCATATTCCGCTACGCCTCTTTGTCCGTTGGAGGAACTCTTATAGCGGCAGAGGCTGCGTATAAAGGGGGAGTTGCCTTCAATCTTGGCGGGGGGATGCACCATGCCAAAAGCGGTAAAGCAAGTGGCTTCTGCTACTTAAACGATGTGGTTATAGCAATAAAGCATCTGCTAAGTAGAGGAGCGAGGGTTTTCTACTTGGACATAGACGCCCACCACTGCGATGCGGTGCAGGAGGCGTTTTACGAAGAGGACAGGATTCTTGTTCTTTCCATTCATCAGGAGGGGATATTCCCAGGAACGGGTGATATTGAGGAAATGGGGGAGGGAAGGGGAAAGGGATACAACATCAATGTGCCTATTCCCAGATATTCGGAGGATGAGGATGTCCTCTGGATATTTGAAAAGTTGGTGATTCCTGTCTTGGAAAGGTTTTCTCCTGATGTGCTCTTTGTTCAGGTGGGAGCTGATGCCCACAAGGACGATCCACTAACGAGCCTTTATCTTACCACAGGGATATATGCAAAGGCGGCAGAGCTGTTAAGGCAGATAAAGAGCGAAGGCATACTTATCACAGGCGGTGGGGGCTACGACATAGTGAATGTTGCAAGGATATGGAGCATCTTTTGGGGAAAGATAAGGGGGGTAAGCTTTCCCGAGGAGCTTCCAGAAAGGTTTTTACGCATCGCCATAATGGAGGGGTACGTTGAGCCTACCATATGGGACATCCCTGGTTGGAGCGGTCTAAGGCAGCATGTAAAACAGGAGATAAAAGAGAGAGTGGATTATCTTACAAGGCATCTTCCATTCTTTTGAGGGAGGGAAGTATGAGTAGATGGGCCTTGATAAGCGTTTATAAGAAGGAAAACATTGCTGAGTTTGCGAAAGAGCTTGAATCTTTGGGATTTGGTATCCTCTCAACGGGGAACACAGCAAGGATCCTAAAAGAAGCGGGGATAAAGGTTAAGGAGGTTTCATCCCATACTGGCTTTCCGGAGATACTGGATGGAAGGGTAAAGACCCTTCATCCCGTGATACACGCAGGCATTCTGGCAGATAGAAACAAGCCCGAGCACATGGAGACCCTAAAAAACATGGGCATTGAGCCCATAGATATGGTGGTGGTGAACCTGTATCCCTTTCAGGAGTCTCCCTCTGTGGAGATGATAGACATAGGCGGTCCAGCTA
>JALVZS010000242.1 GCA_027022065.1 bacterium | reverse complement strand
TCAGAACAGGACGTTGTAAATAAAATTGCTGCTGCTGTAGAAAAAATCGTAACAGATAGAAGTTTATCTTCCCGTCAAAAGATGGAATACCTGTCTGAAATTTACAGTAATATTTTGAAGGATGCTTATTCTGTGGTAGGCAGTCCTACGGAGAACTACTCTGCGGCTGACATGGTAAACCAAAACTATACCAGAATAACAAGGGGATTCTTCGGGGCAGAACCGGCTCCCAGTAATTTACCGAGAAATAAGTTTGAAGACATAGGAGAAGGATTTAAAGACCTTGGCGAATTCGGTGCTCCATAGCAATTATTCTACATAAACTGCATCGCCTGAAACAATGACGGCAATTTCGTGATCTTTGAAAGAAAAGTACTTCAATGATCTATTGCTTGTAGTTTCTATTTTGAAGTTAATAATAGCGTTTGCTCCAAGTTTTTCTGCTTTTTGAGCTAACTTTTTCTTAGCGATGGTTATAGTTTTGTCAACGTCCTTACTTTCTGTATCATCAACACTACTAACCACAAGAATTTGGGAAGCGTGTATACTACCTATGAATTTTACTATCTTCTTTCCTGGAATTTCAGATCCCTGAGTTATAGGCAAGCTAATGGTGTCGGCTTCTTCAGTTTTTCTATACTTCCCCACTTCTTTAGAGGCAAAGCTACTGTCTTCGGAAAGGAAGAAGCCTATAACCAACAATGCAACCATTACTATTAACAGTCCAGCGGCAACTGCCATTGCCTTCCTCCTAACATTAAGAAAAAAAAGAAAGTATTAGTTTGTCAAGTTCCAGAAAATAACACTGGCGTAAGTTATTGATAAATATAGCGTTTAAGCTGGACAAGATGGAGAAAAGAAACCCATAGAGCGAAGAAATAGCAATATCAGAAAAAACGGATAAGGTAATGGTGTACAGTGTACTGAAAAAGAGCAGCAAAAAAGAGATCCAAAAACTTCGCCTTTTTCTGATAAGATGCTCAATTTTTCTCTATAACTATCCTTTTGAAGATAGAAGAACAGTAGGGGAGGAGGAATCATGCCCAGCAAGAAGATTTCTGTAATAGCCATAGTGCTGAACTTGATAGTAGCTGTTTGTTTGATAGCAGGACATGTTCTTAAGTATTCGCTTTTGAAGTACTTCGCCCTTACATTCGTTGTGTTCAGGATGGTTACAATGAGTATCTTCTTGGTGGGGCATATTTCAAGCAAGGAACAGGTACTTTTGACAAAGACTTTGTGGAGACAGGTATATTCTACTCCTATGAAGGTTGCTTTTATAGCAGAAGATTTGTCTATGATAGCTGCTTTGGTTTACGTTGGTTATGCTATTATCGGAATTGTTCTGGGAGCCTTGCTGATTCACTATTACTATGTCGTTTTTCTATATAAAACACCTTATACAGGCGTTCAGAGTGCAGCATTCGCTGATAGAGATAGCGCCAGGTGACCTACTCCACCTTGTAGAACTACTGCTATCTCTACGGGCTTTAGTTCGGGTTTGCTTAACGCTTGATTTTTATGGATAAGGACACTATCCTTCTTTTAGTGGGAGAACAAACGTTCCAGTACAGGAGAGCAGGTTTGTATAGGGTAGAAGCCAAACAGGAAGAAACCAAATATAAAGTCTTGAAGTTTATCAAGAAACATTTGGCTAATTACGGGTATCCTCCTTCACTTCAGGAAATTTGCAGTAACTGTGGCATTTCTTCCAAAAGCTCAGCCCATAGGATTTTGAGAAAACTTGCCGAAGAAGGGCACATAGTTGTCTTTCCGAAAGGAGCAAGGGCTATAAAACTGTTAAAGTCTATTTACGGAATACCCTTAATAGGAAAGATACCCGCTGGAGAGCCTCTTGCTACTATCGAGGAGAGTACAGATGAATACGTACCTGTTGATCCGTCTTTCTTCGGAGGAGGTAAGCTTGTTGCCGTGAGGATTAGAGGAGATTCAATGGTTGATGCCGGTATCTTACCCGGTGATATAGCTATCATTAGGTTAACGGATAATGTTAAGAACGGGGACATAGTGGCCGCAGTAATTTACGAGCCTGAACCACATGTCACTCTTAAAAAATTGAAGATTGAGGACGGCGGCATATACCTAATTCCTGAGAATCCTATATACAGCCCTATGTTTTTTAGCAAAGAGGAAGTGGAAAACGAAGAAATAAAGATCATAGGCCTTCTTGTGGGAATATTGAGGCAATATCAGAGAGGCTTCACCACTTAACGTCCCTTAGAAAGGCCATCGCTTCCTGTTGTACAATGAGCGTATAAATCATCGTGTTTTCTATGCTGGAGTGACCTAAGAGCTGCTGAACTACTGTTATGGGTACCCCTTGTTTCAAAAGGTGTACGGCAAAAGAGTGTCTAAAAGTATGGGGATGTGCTCTGTCTTCGTCAAAGCCTGCTAAAAGTACTGCTTTTCTCACTAATTTGTAAATCCTTGTATAACCTACAGCAGTTACGTAGGTTAACAGTCTTTCCCTTCTTCTTAACGAAGTGCTTTTAGATGCTTTTTGTTCCTGTATGTTCCTCCAAAGCAAAAGCTCGCTCAATAGTGCGTCATCTATGGGTATAATCCTTTCGTGCTCGCGTACAGGTCTTCTGCCTTTTCTCTTTTGTCTGCTTTTCTTTAAAGTTACAACCCTCACATGCTTGTCGTAGAAGTTTACATCTTGCCAGCGCAACTCTACCAATTCAGAAGCCCTCACTCCGGTTTTCCATAGGAGATGCAGTATAAGATGTGTTTGTTGGTCTTTCTTGTTAGCTTCAAGAATTTGATTCACCTCTTCGGCGGTGAAGTACTTTGGAAGAGGGAGGCTGCCAGCTTTCAGTAACCCACCGGTAAATGCCTTTACAATGTTACCCATGGTGTATTGAGCTTAACAACGCGAATCATAAAAATCAAGGTTTTGTTTTTTCTTTACTTTCCCTTACGCTCTGACAAAAATGGTAGTTTTTCAGAGTGATACAAACTTTAGATTTTCGCTTTTTACCTTTCCTGTTGTTTTTAGCAGGTAAAAATTTCGGGGGAAAGTCTGTGGTTAGCAAAGCTCGCAGGGTTAGTCGGGGTCAGACAGGAAGTTGCTGGAAACAAGCTTTTGAGAAAGTTCTGCTTAGACTCTTTGAAACTATGCCTATAAGTGCAGTCTTTATGTCAGTTAGAAAGGCCCATTTTCACTGCGTGTACATCTTTACCTATACTACCGATGAAGGCTCAACGGAGGAGATAAAGAAGCTGGTGTGCGCAACAGTAACGGAAATGTTCAAAAACCAGAAAGCTACTACGCTAAAGTTTTCTCTCAGCAACCTGTTCGTTAGGAACGGTAAAGAAAGTGAACCATGCAGCAAGAATTTTATGATAAAACTGTACAACGTAAACAATCTTCCTCTTTCAAAGCAGGGAGGCCTTTCCGACTTGATGGAAGACCTGGAAGTTACGGAAATCGTGGGATTTGTTTATCCCGAAAAAGTTAAAGACCTTGATGAAGCGATTTTAGAGGAAATGGCGGATACGCTTTGTAATTTTGCTTTAGACGTAGCCTTGTTGAACAAGTATATAAGAAGGCTTGAACTAAATGCAATGAAAGATCCGCTCACTGGACTGTATAACCAGCAGGTTTTCTGGGAGATTTTGGACAGAGAGCTGGATCGTTCACTAAGTATGCAGGTGCCATTAGCTGTCGTTGTAATAGATCTGAATGACTTTAAGAAGATAAACGATACCTACGGACACATAAAGGGCGATGAGATACTGAAGAAATTTGCCTCCATTCTAAAGAAAGTCTGTAGAAACACAGATATTGTTGCAAGATATGGCGGAGATGAGTTCGTTGTTATTCTTCCAGGAGCTAATAGAGAAACTGCTCAAAGGTACATAGGCAAACTTGAGGAAGAGACAGAAAGATTCAACAATAACGAAGGTTATTCGGTCAGTTTTTCCTACGGCATAGCAGTAAGCCCAGAGGACGGAGACGATCCATATACTCTTTTTTCCATTGCTGACACCATGATGTACAGATGCAAAAACGGTTACAAGAGAAATGGGTTTGCAGTGCCCGAGCTTATCCTGAAGGCAGTTGAAAACAGAGAAGTTTATCCGGTGTTTCAGCCCATTATTGAACTCAAGAACCAGAGGCTCGCAGGCGTGGAAGTACTGATGAGGCTCAAATACTTTCCAGCTTCCTTTGGGGCCGTTAACTTTCTGGAAATCGCTGACAAGAAAAATCTAATGGCTGAGCTTGAACTTGCTTTGTTAAAGCAAGTGGTTGAGTCGTGGGAGAAAATTCCCAGCAGAGTTGACGTTTTTATAAACGCAAGTGCCTCTTTACTTGGCAACTTCGAGAAGGTCGTTAAATTCATTGATGTGATAGACGCTTACGGCATACCTTCTGAGCGAATTGTGATAGAGATTCCTGAAAAGTTAGGTCTTTTCCAGAATAAAGAGGCCAAAGAGAATCTGACCTACTTCAAGGCCAGGGGTTTTAAGCTGGCTGTAGATGACTTGGGTTCTACAATTTCCTCTTACACCAACCTTGAGGAAGAGCTTTTCGATATAGACTACGTGAAAATTGATGGGCTGACTTTCAAGAAGGCTGCGGATGATCCCAAAGAACAATCACGATTGGAAGCTATCGTGAGAGTCATGAAAAGCCTGGATATGAGCGTTGTAGCAGAATGGGTCGAAACAGACGGAGATTTTGAGCTGGCGCAGAAGATAGGCGTTACCCATGCACAAGGCTTCTTCTTCAGCACTCCTATGACCTTAAAGCAGCTTGAGGCTTACTCTTCTCTTCTGGCTTTCGCTGCAAAGGAGGCATAGACGTGACCTTTTCAAAAGTCAAGAAAATACATAAATCCTTGACTCTTGTTCTGACAGGTAGATGCAGGCTAACACCTTGTAAAATTGAGATAAACGTCCTGGCCGCTGCAGGAATATCCTTTGCAAAAAATCCGGGATTTTTCGGCCCAGTTTCGGTCTAATAGGAAAGATTTTAGTTAAAACTTGACTTTTAAAAACAGTGAGGAGGTGGAACCATGAAGTATATAGGCAGAACATTTTTTAGCACCAACAGCGGTCTTGAAGTCAGATTGTCCGAAGCAGTCAGGAAAAGAAACGGATGGGAAGAAAAACAGGGCAGGATCATACTCAGGGCTTTTCCCAACGAAAAGGGCGGCAGGGAAAAACAGATCATCATGTCCTTGATTCCCACAGAAGCTTACGCTTTTGCCAAGCAGATAAACACTGCTATTGCCAAGAGAACCAAGGTGTCGGGTATTATCCACAAGCGTAAAGATGAAACAGGTACCGAGGTAATTTCCCGCGTGTGGGTAGAACCCTGGAAAGAGGGAAGTGGGTTTTCTGTTGTTATGGTGCTGGGTAATCCAGCCACAAAAGAAGTGATTAGACGGGTAAACGTGGGATTTTCTACCCATGAAGACCTTGAGTTTTTGGCCAGACTTCTGGTGCATCTTGCTCTGGAGGCCTGCTACACTGAAACCATTCAGGTGGAAGAGGAAATGCCTGTGGAAGGCGATTCATTCGATGCGAAGGACGACGTGACTTTCAGCGATCCTGAAGAGTTTGCAA
>JALVZS010000241.1 GCA_027022065.1 bacterium | reverse complement strand
GCTCCCCTATAAGGCGCAGAACGGGCATGTCCATAGCAGCCCACTCAATTCTGTCTCTTCCTTTAGAAGCAAGATTCAAATCCTTTACATGAAAGTTCATTACTCCACCTCCAGATATTTTATCATAGCTATTTCATCACATTCCGGAAATTTGGGACACTTTATGCAGTCCCTCCATACCTTATGGGGAAGGCTCTGCTTATCCACCTCCTTAAAACCACAGGCTTCAAAAAATCCCCTGGATTTTGTGAGAACAAAAACCCTTCTAAGTCCCATCTGCCTAGCTTCTTCAAGACAGAAATCCACAAGGGATTTTCCCAGTCCCTTTCCTCTAAACTCCTCTTTAACCGCAACAGAACGGATTTCTGCAAGCTCCATGTTAAATATCCTCAAAGCGGCACATCCAACAATCTTTCCGTTTTTCTCACACACAGAAAAATCCCTTATAAACTCACAGATCTCCCCTTCAGTCAAAGGTAAAAGCAACCCCTGTTTAGCATAGTGATTCACAAGCTCAAAAATAGCCCTCACATCCTTTAGCCTTGCTTTTCTCAGCATACTTAGGTAATAGCTTCTCTGTTAAAGCTTTTCCAGAGGGGAACTGATGAAGAGAAATCTACTTTCCGTACTTGACCTTACCAAGGAAGAGATAGAAAGGCTCGTGCGTGATGCGATAACATTGAAAAAGCGCCAAAAGGCTGGCCTTGTTTATCAACCTTTGAGGGGCAAAGTCCTTGGGATGCTCTTTGAAAAGCCCTCCACCAGGACCCGTGTTTCTTTTGAGGCTGGCTTTTATCAGATGGGAGGCGGTGTTATCTTTATGAGTCCAAGGGAAACTCAGTTGGGAAGAGGAGAGACCATAGAGGACACTGCCAGAGTCCTTTCACGCTATGTTGACATAGCGGTGCTTAGGGTGTTTTCCCACGAAACCCTTGAGAGGTTTGCCCAAAACGCCACCATACCCGTTATCAATGGGCTTTCGGATCTCCTTCATCCATGTCAGATCCTCTCGGATCTACTTACCATATATGAAAAGCTGGGAAAGATGGAAGGGTTTAAGGTGGTGTTTGTGGGAGATGGAAACAACGTGGCCAATTCCTGGATAAACCTCGCCGCAAGGCTGAACGTTGAAGTGGTGGTAAACTGCCCCAAAGGGTACGAGCCTCTTCATGAGATTGTGGATGGAGCAAGAGCCCAGGGGGCAAGAGTTTACATAAACAACGAGCCAGATGCAGGGATAGAGGATGCGGACGTGATTTACACGGATGTCTGGTGTAGCATGGGACAGGAAGAGGAAAAAGAAGAAAGATTAAAAGCGTTTAGGGTATTTCAGGTTAATGAAGAGCTCATGGAAAAAGCCCCGAAAGCCTATTTTATGCACTGTCTTCCAGCTCACAGAGGAGAAGAGGTTACGGATGGTGTCATTGATGGACCCAGGTCCCTTGTGTGGGACGAGGCGGAAAACAGGCTGCACATGCAAAAGGCCATTATTCTTTTCCTCTTGGGCATAGAGCCCTAAAAACAGAGTGGGGAGGAAGTTATGAGTATAAAAAAGGTGGTTCTGGCTTACTCTGGTGGATTAGATACATCGGTGATCTTGAGGTGGCTTATAG
>JALVZS010000240.1 GCA_027022065.1 bacterium | reverse complement strand
GTGGGAACATCCATGGGCTTAACCACCATGGTTTCAATCTCGTACTGGGGGAACTCAAAGAGGAGTTTTCTATCCTCCTCCAGCATCCTTGAAAGATCAAAACCCATTTTTTTGAAGAGCTTGATGGAGTGCTTCAAGAGTCTTCCCTTGGGCAGAGCTATCTTAAGCATCCTCCTTAACCCTCCAAATTCTAGCTCCAAGCTTCCTCAGCTTTTCATCAAACTTCTCATAGCCCCTGTCCAGGTGGTATATGCGGGATACCTTGCTATTTCCTTCCGCAACAAGAGCCGCAAGCACCAAAGAAGAGCTTGCCCTAAGATCGCTTGCCATAACGGGGGCGCCTTTTAACTTTTTAACGCCCCTCACCACGGCCCTTTTGCCTTCAACGGTTATATCGGCTCCCATTCTTCTTAGTTCCGCTACATGCATGAACCTTCTTTCAAAGATATTCTCCGTTATTACGGATGTGCCCTTGGCTATGCACATCATTGCCATGTACTGTGCCTGAACATCCGTGGGAAAGCCCGGATAGGGAAAGGTTTCCATATCTACGGCCTTTATCCTATCGCAACCGTAGACCTTTATCCCTTCCGGCAGAAACTCCATTCTCACCCCGCACTCCGAAAGCTTGGTGAGCACAGCCACCATGTGCTCCTTAATGGCGTTTCTCACCAGCACCTCCTCTCCTGCCATGGCTCCTGCTATAAGAAATGTTGCGGCCTCAATTCTGTCGGGCATGACCTCGTGCTCAAATCCCGAAAGCCTTTCCACTCCCTCTATCCTCACCGCATTGACGTCAAGTTTCTCTATCTTTGCCCCCATCTTTTTCAGAACCTCCACCAGATCCCACACCTCGGGCTCCTGCGCCACATTTTCCAGTATGGTTTCTCCTTTTGCCATGACCGAGGCCATGATGAGGTTCTCTGTGCCTGTTACTGTAACCTTGTCAAAGGCAAAGATGGAGCCTTCAAGGCGCTTGGCATCGGCTATCACATAACCCTTTTCCAGATCCACCTCCACCCCAAGCTGCCTCAGTCCTTTAATGTGCAGGTCTATGGGCCTCTCTCCTATGGCGCATCCTCCCGGCAGGGAAACCTTTGCGAATCTCTCCCTTGCCACGAGTGGGCCGAGGACGAGCACGGAGGCCCTCATGGTCTTCACAAGATCATAGGGAGCAACGGGCTCCTTTATCCTCTTTGCCCTGAGCCTGAGTTCTCTTCCCCTCCAGTCTATATCCACTCCAAGGGCGTCCAGAAGCTTCAGCATGGTTCTAACATCTCTGAGATCAGGAACATTCCTTATAACGCACTCCCCATCGGTTAAGAGGCAGGCGGCCATTATGGGCAAAACGGCGTTTTTTGCGCCACTTACAAGAACTTCGCCCTTTAACCTCACACCGCCCTCAATCACTAAAGCTTCCATCCCACAACTACCCTCTCTATATGGGACAGGTCCCTGTGGATCTCTATCTTCTGAAGGCCCGCCTGCTTCATGAGGAACTTCACAGCTTCCGCCTGTCCCTCTCCCACCTCTATTGCCACAAATCCTCCCTCTTTTACATAGGCAGGGGCTTCTCTTACCAGCCTCCTTATAAAGGATAGCCCGTCTCTTCCCCCATCAAGGGCCTCTCTTGGCTCGTAAAGGGAAATCTCATCCTGAAGCTTCGGTATCTCGTCACTCTTCACGTAAGGAGGATTGGAGACCACAGCGTCAAACATGGGCTCTTCGGGAAAGCACGAGAGGCAGTCCGAAACGGCTATAAAGGCCCTGTCTGTGAGTCTGAGCCTCGCCCTGTTTTTTAAAAATAGCTCTGCCGCCTTCTTTGATATGTCTGTTCCTACACCGCGAAGCTTTGGATTATCCTTTAAAAGGGAAAGAAGTATGCAACCCGTTCCCGTTCCCACATCGGCTATAAAGGCCTCTTTCCCTTTCAGGTTCTTCCCCGCAACCTCAATGAGCGTTTCCGTTTCCCTTCTCGGGATGAACACTCCCCTGTCCACTAGAAACTCGTACTTCCACAGGTACGCCACTCCCGTAATGTACTGCAGAGGTTCCCTCTTTACCCTCCTTTTTACCAGTTGTTTGAAGAGGTTAAGCTCAGATCTTGACATGGGCCTGTCAAGGAGCATGTAGAGCTTGAGCCTTGTGGTCTTAAGCACGTAAGATAGAAGGTACTCAACATCCTGTCTGGGAAACGGAAGGCCCTTTTCCGCAAGATAATTTACCGTCCACTCCAGGACATCCCTTACCGTCCATATCCTGTTTTCACTCTTCATAGGGCTACCCCTTGAAAATAGGCACAATTTGTATATCCTTGCAATATCGCCACATAGGAGAGGGGAATCCATGGAGAGGGAGTTTCTGCGTATTAGAAGGTTGCCCCCTTATGTCTTTGCTGTGGTTAACGAGCTTAAGTACGAGGCAAGAAGAAGGGGAGAGGACATAGTTGATCTAGGCATGGGCAATCCCGACCTTCCCACACCAAAGCACATAGTGGACAAGCTCATTGAAGCGGCTCAGAATCCCAAAAACCATAGGTACTCCGCATCAAAGGGCATATACAAGTTAAGGGAAGCCATAGCCAACTGGTATAAAAGGCGCTACGATGTTGACATAGATCCCGAAACGGAAGCCATCGTTACCATAGGTGCAAAGGAGGGCCTCGCCCACCTGACTCTAGCGGTTATAAGGCCGGGAGATGTTGCTCTGGTTCCCACACCCACTTATCCTATACACACATACTGCTCCATAATCGCAGGGGGAGACATAAGGACCGTCCCTCTGTCTCCTCACGAGGACTTCTTTGAGAACATGATGCAGGCCATAAAGCAGACCTGGCCGGTTCCCGAAATACTTATACTGAGCTTTCCCCACAATCCTACAACCACCGTGGTGGATCTGGAGTTCTTCAAGAAGGTGGTGGACTTCGCCAGGGAGCACAACATCCTTGTCATACACGATTTTGCCTATGCGGATCTTACCTTTGACGGCTATGTTGCTCCAAGCATCCTGCAGGTGCCCGGTGCAAAAGAGGTTGCTGTTGAGATCTTCTCCATGTCCAAGAGCTACAGCATGGCAGGATGGAGGGTGGGCTTTGTCTGTGGAAATGCCAGGGCCGTTCAGGCACTTGCAAAGCTTAAAAGCTACTACGACTATGGAATATTCCAGCCCATACAGATAGCGGCCATAGTGGCTCTCAACGGTCCTCAGGACTGTGTTAAGCAGATAGTAGAGACCTACAGAAAGAGGCGCGACGTTCTGGTCAACGGCTTAAACCGCATAGGCTGGAAGGTGGAAAAACCCAAAGCCACCATGTTCGTGTGGGCGGAGATACCCGATGAGTACAAGCACATGGGATCCTTAGAGTTTTCCCTCTTCCTTTTGAGGGAGGCTAAGGTTGCGGTCTCTCCGGGAATAGGATTTGGCTACAATGCGGATCACTATGTTAGGTTCGCCCTTGTTGAAAACGAGCAGAGGATAAGGCAGGCCATTAGAGGTATCAAGAGGGCCCTTAATCTCGGTGTGAGGAAGAAATGCGTGAATGTGTCCAAGCAGCTCTGATCGGTGCGGGCACCATAGGAACAGGCGTCATAAAGGTCCTTGAGAAAAACGCAGAAGTCATAAAGAGAAGGCTAGGTGCGTATCTTAAACTGAAGTGGGTCTGCGACATTGATCTTGAAAGGCCAAGGGATGTGGATCTTTCCCGCTACATGCTTACCAAGGACTACAAAGAGGTGATAGAGGATCCCGATGTGGACATAGTGATAGAGCTTGTGGGAGGAATACACCCTGCGAAGGAGATAGTGATCTCCGCTCTTGAGGCGGGAAAGCATGTGGTTACCGCCAACAAGGCCCTTCTGGCGGAGGAGGGGGAAGAGGTATTTGAAGCAGCGGAAAGGCACGGGGCAGAGCTAGGCTTTGAGGCAAGCGTTGCAGGGGGGATCCCTATAATAAAGGCCATTAAAGAGGGACTTTGCGCTAACGAGATTGAGAGGATCTACGGGATAATAAACGGAACGGCAAACTATGTGCTTACCAAGATGGAGGAAGAGCATCTAGATTTTGAAAGCGCTTTAAAACTTGCCCAGGAAAAGGGATATGCAGAGGCGGATCCCACCCTTGACATAGAGGGGATAGATGCAGCCCACAAGGCGGCCATTCTTGCCACGTTGGCCTTTGGAAGGGCTTTCACCCTTAAGGATGTGTATGTTGAGGGGATCTCTGGCATAGAGTTCATGGACATTCTTTTCGCGAGGGATTTAGGATATAGGGTTAAGCTTCTCGCAATTATAAAGGCGGTTGACGGAGAGGTGGAGCTCAGGGTGCATCCGACCCTTATCCCTCTTGATTCCTCCCTTGCTGCGGTGAGGGGAGCCTACAACGCACTGAGCGTTGTGGGAAACGCCGTGGGGCACACCATGTTCTACGGTATGGGCGCTGGCCAGATGCCCACGGCAAGTGCTGTGGTTGCCGACCTTATGGACATTGCGAGAAATATAATCTCGGGCTCCGTGGGAAGGGTTCCCACAATGGCCTACAGGGAAGCCTCTCACCTTAAGGTTAAGCCCGTAAGCGAGATTAAGAGTAAGTACTACCTCAGGTTCTCTGCCGTGGACAGACCAGGGGTGCTTTCCAGAATAGCGGGGATTTTGGGCCACTATGGAATAAGCATAGAGTCCGTAATACAGAAGGGCAGAAACAGGGAAAGCTACGTTCCCATAGTAATGACCACCCACGAGGCAAGAGAGAGCGAAATGCTCAAGGCCGTATCCGAAATAGACAGCCTAGACATAACAGGCGGCAAGACCGTTCTTATCCGCATGGAAAACAACTTGGATTAGATAGATATCTCAGCAAAAGACAAGCAAAGGCTGTTGACTGCACAGAAAGGTTCTTTATAAGGTTCATGGGTTTTAAGATGACGAGTGGATTGTTCAGAAGTTACCGAGATTGTTTCGCATATGAATGTATGGTATTGTGGTATTGATAAGGTTGTAAACTTCATATTCCCTGTTTTTGCTTGTTGTTGGGGTAGTTATGAAAACAGCATGCGATATTAACATTGAAGAACATGCTCTAATAGTGGGCAGTAAGCTTAAGCGTATTAAGAAAGATCTTGGTATTTTTTTTACTCCTCAATGGGTTGTGGATTTTATGGTTGGATTGATAGATAGACATCTCTTACATTCAAAGAAACTTAAGATCCTGGAACCCGCATGCGGAATTTGTCAGTTCTTAAATGGAATCAAAAGGAACAGAAAAGATATCTTTACTTGCGCTTCTAAGAGAGTTGGAGTAGAAATAAATAGCGAGGTTGTTAATTATGCTTATAAAAATAATTTAAACAATGATCTGGAAATTGTCTGTAAAGACTACCTATTGTGGGAAACAGAAGATCGTTTTGATATAATAATTGGCAATCCTCCCTATGGCATACCCAGCTTATCAGACCACTACACAATAAAGGTAGATAATGAGACGAAGAGAAAGTATAAACAACTCTATGAAACCTGGTATGGAAAGTACAATATATATGGAGCTTTTATAGAAAAATCTGTAAAACTGCTAAAAGACAATGGGCAATTAATCTTCATAGTTCCAGCAACTTTCATGATTCTTGACGAATTTAAAAAGCTCCGTGAGTTTCTG
>JALVZS010000239.1:1336-1634 GCA_027022065.1 bacterium | reverse complement strand
CCATACGATAATCCAGATGCACATAAATAGACCCATCATCGGCAAGAAGTTCCTTCATTAGAACCAACCGCTCATACATGTAAGAGAGATACGATGCTATCCTTTCCTCAGGAGTCCTTCCTCCCCACATGTCCCGGTAGGCTATCTCTTCCACGATGGATGGCTCTTTCACGATCTCGGTCTTGTTGATGAAGCTCTTCCAGCTCTCAGGCATGGGCACTTTGAAGGAAAAATCTGCGCCCGTAGAAAAAAGCGGCTCTATGTAAATGAGCTTAATCTTTCCTCTGAGGTTAAGTTT
>JALVZS010000239.1:0-1326 GCA_027022065.1 bacterium | reverse complement strand
TTTCTCTCCGTTTATCGTAACCCCTTGAAGCAGGGAAGACATAGCGAGCTTATTATCGCCCCAGATAAGAAGATTCTTCCAGTTTTTGGGATAGTTCTTAGGCCACTCTTTTTCGGGATAAATCGGCACAATAGTTAACTGTTTCTGAGAAGCCTTCTTGTTTATCCCTAGAAGCTCTATCTTCTGAAACGGCAGAACTGTTTTCTTAACTTCCCTCACCTTTCCATAATTCTTTTCCACACTCTCCTTTGTAAAATCCCTCTCCCTCTTCCTATGCCACAAAAGCTCCACCCACCCATACACAACTATCCTCCTTTGCTAAGCTTTTAACATTTTTTACGAGCAAACTTTATCTTTAGACAACCAAAAAACTTAGCCTGTTCTTTCAACGCTTCAAGTACAGAATCAAATTCTCTCACAACTTTAGAGAACTTCTCTAATAACCTATTAGGATCAAAACATTCCTCTTTAATTTTTTGAAATTGTAATTCTGGTTTACCATTATCTACCAATTGGATACGAAGATTTAAGGCAATACAAGTAGCAACATGTGAAAATTCTTCTAATGATTCAGACAACCTCTTATGCTCTCTTAAAAAAGCAGTAGCTCTTTGTTTAGATAAATCAAATTTTAAGATCACAGGTTGAACTTCTGAAAAGAATATATTCCTCCTTTGGTCAGGGTCTAAATTCTTATAGTTGCTAAGTAAATTTACGTAATGATACAGAATTTCCTTGCAATCAAAAATGCTATTATACAGATCTAGCAGAACATCATACTTTACCTTTAAGAAATACTCAAATTGAGTTCTCTTGAGATTGTAATGATGGGTCAAAAAAACACCAGATAATGTAGCAGCCAAGCTTACTATAAGGTTCATTATTTCCATAGCGACCTCCTATAACTATCATTTACTTATATATGTTCTCAAACGACCAATAAACTTTTCATTCCGAATTTTCTGGTAATCTTAGAAAAAGCTCCCTGGCCTAAGACAGCCAGGGAGCCAAGAGTTGAAAAGCGAGTATTGACAGGATTATCAGGCAGGCTCGAGCCAGGACTGATAGTCTCTATAACCTTCTCCCACCTAAGTTCCTTAGCCTCCTCTATACCCTCCAGCGTTAAAGCCCATACCCCATGTGCAAGATTTTCAATTAGCCCTCTAAACGCAAGCAGGTTTAGAGCATTACTCAAGCTATTAGACGCTTCACTATCTTTTCTTCCAGCAAATCTAGGGAAAAGGTCTCTTATTTTTAAAGCAAGCTCCTTCCTAGTAGCTCTTCCCCCCATCTCCCTCAACAGCAGAAGAATAACCTCTCCAAGAC
>JALVZS010000238.1:9689-17774 GCA_027022065.1 bacterium | reverse complement strand
CTTGAACAGGGATTTTGTTCCCACGATGGATTCGGGATCTTCCAGCGGCTTTATATCCGCCTGGGACTGGGGGAGAAAGGCAAGGTAGCCTCCCAGATCCACCCTATAGCCACCCTTTATTTTCTCCTTAATTACTCCCTCAACATAGTCCCCCTTATTCCAGGCCTTCTCTATCTCCTCCCAACGCCTTATCCTCTCCGCCTCTTTCTTGGAAAGTCTAATTCCCCCCTCACCTGAAAGGCTCTTAACAAAAACCTCTATTTCCTCCCCCTGTACAGGAGGGGTTTCAAATTCTGAAAGGGGGACCACTCCCTCTGCCTTGTAACCCACATCCACAAGAACCTCGTTTGAAGTAACGCTAACCACAGTACCCTTCACTATCTCCCCAGGGCGAAGCTCCCTGAAGCTCTGATCGTAAAGAGCCCCTATATCCTCCACATTATTATCCCTAACCTCTTCCATCTACCTTACCTCCCGTTATTCTTTTAACCTCCTCAACCACCTCGGATATTATCCACTCTGGCGTAGAAGCTCCAGCCGTTATCCCTATCACTCTTTTTCCTAAAAACCAAGAGGGATTTAGCTCTTCCGCCACCTCTATGTGATACGCCTCCACCTCTTCAGAAGCTACCACCCACAGCTTTTTGGCACCGGCGCTGTTTCTACCACCTACAACGATTACCAGATCCGCCTCTTGGGCGAGCCTTTTGCACTCTTTCTGTCTTTCTGCAGTGGACTGGCAAACCGTATTGTAGATTCTGACCTCCTGAAACTCGCGATGCCCTATCAGCCACTTTATGCACTCTATAAATTTTTCAAGAAGCTGTGTAGTTTGGGAAACCACGCCAAGCTTTAAGACGCCGTCGGGAACATGGGGGAATATAGAAGCACGCCCTTTCCCGTAGGAGAGAAGCGCTTTTACCTCTGGATGGTTCCCATCGCCCACAATTACAACATGATACTCGCTGTTGGTGAGTGTAGCGACTATATCTTGTGCCTTTTTCACAAAGGGGCATGTGGCATCTATTATCCTGACCCCCCTGGACCTCAGAAACTCCAGCACCTCCAGTGGAACCCCGTGGGACCTTATTATCACCGTTGCCCCTGGAGGAAGCTCCTCATAGTTATCGCACACATCTATTCCCATGCCTTTGAGCCTTTCTACCACCTGGGGGTTGTGGATGAGGGGACCAAGGGTGTAAACAGGACCGCTGCAAGAAGATGCAGCATCGTAAGCCATCCTTACAGCCCTCTTCACCCCAAAACAAAAACCCGCTTTTTCCGCCACCTTTATCAGTGGAGCCTGCAAAGCCTCCTCCTTAAGTACTCCTGTTGTGCCCAGTTGCCGTCTAGAAGACCCTTTTCCTCAAGCTCGTGAAGCCTTCTCTTCAGCCATCTAGGTATAGGAGAGGGTTCCTCGTTCCAGTAAGGGGTTCCCGGAAGAGGTATAAAGGCGTGGGCGTGGATCTTTACCTTGTATTTCTTTAGCATCTCTTCTATGAAGTCAAGTGTCTGCCTCTGTTCATCTTCCGTTTCTTTGGGAAAGCCGAAGATGAAATCCAAAGATACCTCAAATCCGTAGCTGTTAAGAATGGACACAGCCCTTTCCACATCCTCAACGACGTGGCCCCTTCCCAGCTCCTTTAGCCTCTCGTTGCTACCGCTTTGAGCACCAACCACAACCCTTTTATTGGCACAAAACCTCCTCATAATAGCCGCTGCTTTCCCGCTGACAGACTCCGGTCTCACCTCAGAGGGAAAGGATCCAAAAAATATCTGCAATAATCCCATCTCCTTGAGCTTGGAGAAGAGCTCCTCCAAAAGCTCCACATTGGGTTCAATTCCGTTGTGGGAATAGTAAGAAAGGGCATTGGGAGCTATAAATCTTATAAACCTTCTTTCTCTTTTAAGGAGCACCTGAGCCTCGTAAAGCACCTCATCAACGGGTCTGTTTCTAGGCCTTCTGCCGAAAAGGTAGCTCACCTGGCAGAACTTACAACCAAAAGGACAGCCCCTCACAAGCTCCACTGCAGCCGTGTAGGGAGAAGCCTCCATGCTGTATGTGGGGAAGCTGTTAAGCGGAGCGCTGTAAAGCTCCTTTAGAGAACCGCTAACTATATCGTTTATAAGCTCATCCATCACGCCTTCTGCCTCTCCCACAACCACCGCATCGGCACCTGAGGAGAGCACCTCGTAAGGTAATGCCGAGGGATGAGGGCCTCCAGCAATAACCCTAAAGCCCTTCTCTTTAAGCTCCGCCATTTCCCTGTAGGCTTCTTCTGCAAAGGGTGTCATGAAGGAAAAAAAGGCAAAAGAGGCCCCAGAAACAAGCACCTCCTCTTTAGAGAAGCAAGCGACAGCCTCAATCCCCCTTCTTTTTAGAAACCAGAAAAGGGGGATGAAGCTGTATCGGTTATACTTGGTTATGCGAAGCGCTACCCTCACCCTTGTGAAGCTCCCTCCTTCTTGCCTCCAGAAACAGATTCTCCCTCCCCATGAATTCTGCAGCAGTAAGTATCCTTTTGTTTTTCTCTTTAGCAACAGCAAAAATCTCCTCAAACCACCTCTGGTACCTTATGTCCCTTGTGGTGTGGTGGTCTATGACAAGGGCCTTGAAGGGTGCCTCATCAACGAACAAGGCTGTATTGGAAAAGGCAGCATCAAGGGCACTTTTGGAAAACTTGGTGGGGAAGAGGTATGTGGGAGCGCCATCCATGAACACCACATCGGCACCACTTTCCAGAAGAAAGTCAAGGTGCTCTTTAAGGGGCGCACCTTGTATATCGGAGGTAAAGAGAAAGCTAAAATTACCCTCCCTTATCAAAACCTGTAGCACACAGCCCAACCTAGGTGTGTAGCCATGGGGCTGGGCTTCAGAAAAAACAAGCTCCACATCGCCTATTTTTAAGCTTTTCCCATCGGCAACGATTATCTCCTTTGCTATGCCCTTAACCTTCTCAAGAAAATAGCTGGCCCTTCCCTTCTGGCTTTTGTTTATGTTTTTTTCGGGATCCTTTATAAACAAAACTTTCCCCTCAAACACATGCAACCCTTCTGGATTGTAGTGGTCGTAATGGTAGTGGGTTATAACTATAAATTCTGCCACTTTCGCCCTCTCCTCTATGAGCCTCCATATGGCATCTTTAGCCTCAAACTCCAGCCTGTGAGGAGGGAGGCCATACCTTCTAGGGCCAAGGGCAACACCAGGATCAATCAGAAAACTGTGGCCACCTGCCTCAACGAAGGTGGCCATGCTCCTTGCCCCCATACTGTCGGCGCCCAAAATCTCTATGTTCAAGCCGCACCCCCTTGCACAGTTTAGAGATTATTTGGTAACAGTAGCTTTGTAAAGCTGGCGTTCCCGGGTGACGGGAAGTCCGGTGAGAATCCGGCGCTGGCCCGCAACTGTGACCGGGGACGAAAGCCCGCTTGGTCCCACAGATCCTGCGGGACGACAGGCCACTGGAGCCTAAGGCTCTGGGAAGGCGCGGGCGAGTAGGACGATCCGGAAGCCAGGAGACCGGCCCGGGAACATGGCCCATCAGGGCCCTCGGGGAGAGGGGTCCGTGGGCAAAGGGGAATACACTACGCCCCGGCTCTCTCTGAGGGCCGGGGCGTTTTTGTTTTTACAAAAAAACTTGCGGAGGGAAGGGATGCTCAGAAAGTGTCTGGTCTTCTTCGTGCTTTTTTCCCTTGCTGTCTCGGCCGGTGCCCAGGAAAGGGTCAAAAGGCTCAAAGAGGTGGTGGTGACCGCCACAGCCGTTGAAACGCCTGTAACAAGGCTTCCTGTGAATGTGCAGGTGATAACTAGAGAAGAGATTGAGCAGTCCCACGCAAACAACCTCGGGGAGCTTCTGGAGGAAAAGCTGGCAGGTCACATCCACAAGTATCCAGGGCTCTTAACCAGCGTTGGCATAAGGGGCTTTAGAACAGATGCCCACGGGACAGACATAAAGGGAAGGGTTCTCATCCTCGTTGACGGCCACAGGGCGGGAACGGGCAATGTGGCGGAGATACCTCTAGAGGATGTGGAGAGGATAGAGATAGTGAGGGGTCCTGCCTCCGTCATATACGGATCCGCCGCCATGGGAGGCGTGATAAATGTCATAACGAGAAGGGGAAAGGGCAAGCCCACCTTCTCCGAAGGCGTTGAACTTGGAAGCTGGAACTATAACAAGCAGTGGTTCTCCTCCCAGGGAGAGGTGGGCAGGTTCAATTACTCCCTCTCTGTATCCAAAAGCCACCGAAACGACTACGAAACGGGAGACGGAGACGAGATAGACAACACAGACTACCACGACTGGAAGGGTGGCTTCAGGCTTGGATTTTCTCCCTTGAAAGAGCACGAGATCAGCATTGTCGGGCAGTTTACAGAGTTCTGGCGTGTAGGGAATCCAGGGCCTACATACTCTCCCGATAAAGACAACTACAAGGATGTTAGAAGGAAGTACATATCTTTGGCCTATGATGCCCGGTGGAACAGGTGGCTCTCCACCCATGTAAGCTACTACTACGTTCAGGATTCCAATGAGTGGCACGATCCATCTATGACCTGGGGATACAAAAAGACAAAGACCATAACCAACACCCAGGGGATAAGGCTAAGGGGAGTGCTAAGCTCCAAAAGCTTCTTAAGGATAACTCTAGGAGCAGATTGGGATGGGATAAGGACAAAAAACGCCAAATATCCAAAGGGAACACCCTACTCCCCTAATGCTGCCTATGACAACTATGCTGGATACTTACAGGGAGAGCTGACACTGGGAAGGTTCTACATCCTTGCGGGAATCAGGTACGACTACTGGGAGGAAGAGCTAAGGCCCACCCAGCAGATGGTTTTGAAAACCAGCGAAGAGGACTACGATCACGTTACATGGAGAATTGGGGCATCTTACATGCCCTTTGACTGGTTGAAGTTAAGGGCAGCCGTGGGAACTGCCTTCAGAACACCTACGGCAGATGAGCTTTCGGGATACTTTGTCAGAAGCTGGGGTAAAATAATAGGCAACCCCAGCCTAGATCCCGAAAAATCCACAACGTATGAAGCAGGTATTGATGTTTCCAAGGGAAGCCTAAAAGCAGGGATAGATATCTTCCACACCGATTACGACGACAGAATAGCAGGAGGCTTCTCAACATGCGTCAACGGCGACTGCACCTGGACCACTTACAAAAATGTAGATGGAGCCACTTTAGAGGGAGTAGAGTTTTACGCATCCTACGACATTGGTGAGCTGTTTGAGCTTCCCTTTGTTATCAGGCCTCATATAAACGGCATAACCTACCTAAAGAGAAGGATTGACGACGACAGGTATAAAAAAGAGCTTGAGGATGAAACCGTACCCTACATCTCCAAGTGGAACATTACAGGCGGTATTGATATAGGGCTTCCAGAGAAGCTCATGGCAAATGTGGCGTTCTTCTATGTGGGAAGGCAAAAGGTGCAGGAGTGGAATTGGAAAAGCTCCCACTACAGAAAGGCTGTGAGCAAAGGCGGATTTACCGTGTTCAACGCCGGAATAACATGGAAGCCCTGTAAACACGCTAAGCTCTTTGTAAAAATAGACAACCTGTTTGATAAGGATTACTCTTTCGTAAAGTACTATCCCATGCCAGGAAGGACCTGGAGATTCGGACTGGAGGTTAGCTTCTGATGGAGAAGTACCTGATATGGGCGCTTGCAGTGGCCTTCGCAGCCTATGCGGCAAGGGTGGGACTTGCTTTAGCAAGCATGGGAATAAAACAACTGGCCCTGACCCTTGCCGGCTACCTTACTGTGTTTGGGCTTTCCTTTGGTATCGTGAAACTTATAGCGGCAAGCCACATAATAAAAGCTTCAAGATATGCCGTTTACTTCCACCTAGCTGTTGCAGTTGGACTGATCGTGTGGTCTTTTATAAGCTGGGGTAGGAAGGAAAAAGATCACATCTCCTACCTCCTTCTCCTTCCCTGCCCCTTCTGCCTCCTAACCATTGTCTTTTCCATATACACTGCAACCCTTTTAACAAATGAACCTTCCTGGCTCATTGCCCTATCCGCTTATACCATTTTCTCCTCAAGCATTTTGGTGTTCTTTGCAGTTGGAAGATTTTTAAAAGTCTCGCCCTGGGAGGTTATGGCAACAGCGGGGACCTATTACATCCTGCTTCTTGCAGGAGCGAGGTACTACAGAGATTTCAAAAAGGTCTACAGCATGGGTATAAAGAGCTCCTACAGCCTTCCTCCCAAAACGCCACTTTTACTTTTTGGTACCCTGCTTGTAATGCTATTGGGAGTGCTGAGGGGGATAAGAACCCATGGTTAAGCTGGTGGCCCTGTTTCAGTCCGTGCTTTACCTCATCTCGTCCCTTCTGTTTATCCCCGTTCTTGCGGGACTTTTGGTGATCTTCTTCTACTCCGTATACCTAGCGGGAGAAACCCTGGGAGAGTTCTTTAAAAGAAGGAGAGGCGAAAAAAGGCTCATCGCCTTGTTCAGCGAAAGGTTTGAATCCCTTTTGGAGGCCGGATGCGATGATGTGGAGGTGGAAAAGCTCTTGAGAATATTTGAGGAAAGGGCCTTTTCTCCGCTGGACAGGCTGAAGATGCTCGTAAGAATTGGCCCCAGTCTGGGGCTTATGGGAACGCTTATTCCCATGGGGACAGGGCTTGCAGCCCTATCCCAGGGAAAGATAGAGCAGCTCACATCCAGCATGATAATCGCCTTTACAACAACAGTGGTGGGACTTGCCGCCGCAGTAATTGCCTACATTCTAGCAACGGTTAAGCAGAAGTGGATACACGAAGACCTGGCCTTTATGGAATACATGGCAGAGAGGGCGTTAAAGGATGGCAAGATTTATGAAAAGAAGACACAGAACGGTTGATGAGGATCCCTTAACGGGGGTTGCCAATCTCTTTGACCTTGCGCTGGTTATGGTTCTGGGGTTTATGCTTGCACTTCTAACCGCTTTGAAGGTGTCGGACCTCCTCAGTAAAAAGAGTGAGATAACCATATTCAAAAGGGACGCAAAAGGAAGGATAGAGATAATTGTTAAGAAGGGAAAGGAGATAAAAATTTACAAAGGTGCAGGGAAAAGTGCACAGGGCATCGTAGGAGAGAGGATAGGAACCGCATACAGACTAAAGGACGGAAGAATAGTATATGTTCCGGATTAGCATCACGGTTATTCTTGCGCTTTTGTACTGTTTTCCATTGTGGGCAAAAGATGTGGCCTTTGTGGTGGGAAGCTACAGGTCCCACAGCATTGAAGAGGTGCTGAAGCGATCTCCTTTTAAAGATGATGTGTGCGTTGTTGATGAGGAAAGCCCAAAGCAGGATATTCTAAAGTGTGCCTTGGAAGCAAAGGTTTTAATTGTGGATGTGATGCTCCCAAGGCTAGCAGATGTGGCCCTTAAGCTCAAAAAGAGAGGTTTTTCCGGCAGGATCTACTGCGTGAACTCTTCTGTGAACGACAAAAAGCTGAAAGAAAAGGGCTTCATATTTGATCAAAGGTTGAAGGAGTACTACGCCAATCCTCTGTGGGAAAACTACGAAAACTTGATCAGGTATAGCCTGCATCTGGCAGGAAGGAAGATAAGCTTCAAAGAGCCTTTAGTGCTTCCAAAAACGGGTATATACCATCCCAAAGCCCCAAAGATATTTGAACACTTTTCCAGATATAAGACGTGGTATGAAAATCACATATTTAAACCCAAATACTGGGTGGGCCTGCTCTTCTACCAAGCGTATCTGGATCCTCTGGAGCGCACATTTATTGACAGGATAATAGACAGGATTGAAAAATCGGGCCTGGGAGTTGTAGCCTTTTACAGCTATCCCGCCTACAAAGGAGTTAAGTTCCTTTTGGATGAGAAGGTGCCCGTTGAGGTGCTTGTTTCCTTTGCCTTTAAGATGAGCGCATCAACAAGAAAAGAAACCAAGGAATACCTAAAAAAGCTCAACGTTCCCGTAATCTCTGCTATTAACCTGTTTTCGGAAACCATCAGGGAGTGGAAGAAGTCTCCTGTAGGGCTTTCCTCATTTGAGGTCTCCTGGCAGGTGAACATGCCAGAAATTTCTGGGCTTATAGAGCCCACGGTGCTTGC
>JALVZS010000238.1:0-9679 GCA_027022065.1 bacterium | reverse complement strand
GCGAAAAACGCATCGCCATACTCTACTACAACCACAATCCAGGAAAGAACAACATCGGTGCAAGCTACCTCAATGTGTTTAAGAGCCTTGAGGTGATACTTAAAAGGCTGAGAAAAGAGGGATACTTGGTAAAGGGCAGCACAAACGCCGAGGAGATAAAGAGGCTGATAATCCTCGCAGGAAGAAACGTTGGAACATGGGCACCTGGGGAGCTGAAAAGGCTTATAAACAGCGGAAAAATAGTGCTCCTTCCCATATCCACCTACGAGAAGTGGTACAAAAGGCTTCCAGAAGGCTTCAGGAAGCAGGTTGAGAAGCAGTGGGGAGCACCGGATAACTGCACCATTATGACCTACAAGGGAAGTTTTGTTCTTCCAGTTATTAGGTTGGGCAATGTCGTTATAGCACCGCAGCCTCAAAGGGGTGTATCCGGAGATGCATGGAAGCTGTACCACTCCCACGATGTGTATCCCCACCACCAGTACATCGCCTTTTACCTATGGCTCAAAAAAGTATTCAGGGCAGATGCGGTGGTGCACCTTGGTACCCACGGAACCCTTGAGTGGCTTCCAGGCAAGGAGGTTGGATTGGACAGCGACGACCCTCCCCATGTGCTCATCCAGGATCTGGTAGATGTATACCCTTATGTGGTGGACGATGTGGGTGAAGGGATACAGGCGAAAAGAAGGGGCTGGGCCGTTGTGATTGACCATCTCACACCACCAATAGAAAAGGCGGGGCTATACAGATCCTATGCTAAACTTTACGAGCTTATAGGCGAGTATGAGTCCTCAAGCTCGGAGGATATAAAGAAAGAAAAACTTAAAGATATTGAGGATAAAGCAAGAAAGCTACATCTTCTTGAAGAGCTTGGAATAAAGCACTTTAAGGCCAAAGACATTGAAAAGCTTGAGCACTACCTCCAGAGGCTAAAGGAGAATCTCATTCCCGTTGGACTTCACACCTTTGGCAAATCACCACCAGAAAAGGAAGTAAAAGCGTTTGCCAAGGTTATAGGAACGAAGGATGCATACGAAAGAATTATGCGGTCCGGTCCTAATGAGATGGAAAACTTTTTGAAAGCTTTGTCTGGGAAATACATACCTTCTGCAGAGGGCAACGATCCCGTTGTGAATCCCCTTGCCATTCCCACAGGCTATAATTTCTACGCCTTTGATCCCTCCAAGGTTCCAAGCACTCAGGCGTGGAGAAAAGCAAAGAAGCTGGTGGATGATATGTTAAAAGACTACCTGAAGAAGCACCATAGGTATCCTAGGAAAGTCTCCATCGTCCTTTGGGCAACAGAAACCATAAGGAACGAAGGGATCAACGAAGCACAGGCCCTATATCTTATAGGGATGAAGCCCGTCTGGGATAAAAACGGCAAAGTTGTAGGGGTAGAGCCCATCCCGGCAAAGCTCCTGAAAAGGCCCAGAATAGATGTGTTGATACATGCAAGCGGGCTCTATAGAGATATGTTTCCGGACAAGCTTAAACTGCTGGATGAGGCCATAAGAAGGGCTGCACTGTTAAAGGATGTGGAAAACTTCATATCGGAAAATGCAAGACTGATAGAGGAAGCGCTTATAAAGAAGCACATTCCTAAAGAAGAAGCGAGAAGGCTTTCCCTCACAAGGGTGTTCTCAGAAAAGCTGGGAGACTACGGAACGGGTGTTTCCCTTCTTACGGCCAACACAGGCTTCTGGAACAACGACACGCAAATCGCAGGCGTGTTTATAAGCAAAACAAGCTTCGCCTACGGCAGGAATGTATGGGGAAAACAGCTCAAGCTTGTTTATCAGTACAATCTGGCAGATGTGGATATTGCTGTGCACTCCATATCCTCAAACCTCTACAGGGCCCTGGACAACGATGACGTCTTCCAGTACCTCGGAGGAGTTGCCCTTGCTGTCAAGGCTGTGAAGGGAAGCTTTCCAGAGGTGGAAGTGGCAAGAAGCAATGGAAAGCATGTGTGGAGGGAGGATATAGGAGAAACCCTCTCTGTTGAGATGCGCACCCGCTACTTCAACCCCAAGTGGATAAAGGGCATGATGAGGGAAGGATATGCGGGAGCCAGAGAGATGGAAAAGTTCGTTGAGTATCTCTGGGGATGGCAGGTTACCACGCCCTTTGCCGTAAAAGACTACCAGTGGAAGGAGGCCTTTGACGTTTATGTAAAAGACAAGTACGGGCTCAACCTCAAAGGCTTTTTCAATAAGAGCAACCCATGGGCCTATCAGGCCATAACCGCGTGGATGCTGGAGGCCATCAGAAAGGGCTACTGGAAGGCTCCGAAAAGGATAAAAATAGCGCTGGCAAAGGAGTACGCAAAAAGCGTTGTGGAAAAGGGCGTTGCCTGCTGTGAGCACACGTGCAACAATCCTCTTTTGAACCAGTTTGTGGTGCAGATACTGTCGTTGCCGGGGGTTGCTTCCCCTGAGCTGGTTGAGGCCTTTTCCCAAAAAATAAGAAAGGCCATCGGAAAGAGCATCGTCCAGGCAGCCAAGGAGAGAGGCAGTTTTCTGGAAAAGCTAAAAGTGGGCGTTGAAAAAATCGTTAAGGGCATTGAGCTTAAGGAGGAAAAGTCCAAAAAAGCTCCCCCGTCATCGGGTATCCCATGGGCGGTGGTTGTAACAGCCCTTCTGCTTTCCATTATTTTCACCACAGGGATAAGGAGGGCGCAGTGAAAAAGCTAGCAGTAATGCTGGTTTTAACCTTAAGCCTTGCCTCTGCAGCCAGAGCCGAAAAGGTGGTGTTTGCATATGGAAACAGTTGCCTATGCAGGGATGTGGAAAAGGTTGTGAAAGAGTTTGGCAAAGGCTGGAGGCTTTTGTGCTACATGGGAAATCCCTACAAAGACGCAAAAGTTTTAAAAATTTGGGCCAGGGCAAAGCCTGAAGTCATTATGTTTCCTCAAGAGCTTTTTCCTTTGATGGTTTACAGGAACTTCACCGGAGATATAGTCAGGTGGATAAGCCTAGGAAAAGTTTACTTTGGCGTGTGGGCAGGATCAAGGAGCAAGGATGCGGGCAACCTGCTGGAATATCTAAAAAAGCACCTAAACAAAAGGTGTCTAAGCTCCGCCTATGTTTCACTAGGAGGATGGTGGCTTTATCAGCTTTCAAACACAAGATACCAGGAAAAATACACCCCGATAGCATCCCCCATAAAGGGCATAAAGGCGGGTATCTTCAGGTACAAGGTGGGAAAGATTCCTCAGAAGGCCTTTTTGGTGAAGATGAAGCCAAGGCCGGTGCTATCCACCCTGGAGGGCATAAAAAAGGCAAGCTTTGTGGGCAATGTGTATCTGCACCCAGCACTTTGGGGCAAGGACTGCAGCGTCAAAAGGCTCAAGGCTATTGCATGCAGGGCCTTAAACATCCCTCAGAATGACACGCTTTTGCTCTTCACAGGCGTGGATATGGACAATCTAGGATACGCTGAAGAGCGGTTTGGAAGCATTGTGGTGTGGGCTGTTGCAACCGCCGGTGTTCTGGGAAATGCAAGAAGGGCAGGAATAGATAAGGGAGAGTGGCTTGAGGAAAACGGAAAATGGAGGCATGTGGGAACCATCAACATTCTGGTATTCACCAACAGAAGGCTCTCCCAGAAGGCCATGCTGCAGGCCATAATAAGGATCACGGAGGCAAAGACAGCGGTGCTACAGGAGCTAAACGTGGAAAGCAGCTACACGCCGGGCGCAACAGCAACAGGCACGGGAACGGACAACATAATCATTGTTCCTGGCATTAAGGGCAAGATCCTCAATTCCTGCGGAGGCCACACAAAGATAGCCGAGCTTATGGAGAAAGCGGTAATAAAGGCCCTCTACAAAGCTATATACAACCAAAACGGCATAGAAAGGAACCAAACTTTCTGAGGAACGATAGCTTCCAGGATTTATACGGAGGATACCTCACAGGAAGATCCAGCATCCTTGCCCTCTTCATCACAGCCTTCTTATTGGTGAAGGTCTCAAACCCCCATCTCCCATGGTACTTGCCCATGCCGCTTTCGCCTATCCCCCCAAAGGGAAGCCACGTTGAAACAAAGTGGACCAAGCAGTCCCCGCACACCAGGGCACCGGATCTCACCCTTTTCATAAAGATATCCTGTATCTCCTTTTCTGAGGTAAACAGATAAAGCGCCAAAGGCTCAGGCCTTGAGTTGATCTTGGATATCACCTCTTGAAGGTCATCCGCCTCTATAACGGGCAGGATGGGACCGAATATCTCCTCCTGCATTGAAGGTGAATCCCAATCGGCCTTCACCACGGTGGGCTCTATAAAGAGCCTATCCTTATCCGTCCCGCCCCCATAGACAATGTTTTCCCTTTCGGCATCTAGGATCATCTTGAGCCTGTAAAAGTGCCTCTCGTTAACTATCCTGGCGTAATCGGCAGAACTAGCAATGTCTCCGTAAAAGGCCTCTATCCAGTGGGAGAAGAGATCCGCAAACTCCTGAAGCCTTCCCCTCTCAAGCACCACATAGTCGGGAGCAATGCAAGTTTGACCCGCATTAAAACACTTGCCCCACACAACCCTTTTGACGGCAAGCTCCCACTTATCCTCGCGCCATATGACTACAGGGCTCTTTCCCCCAAGCTCTAAAGTTACTGGAGTGAGGTTCTTGGCAGCCGCCTCCATGACGTATCTTCCCACAACAGGGCTTCCCGTGTAGAAGATGTAGTCAAACTTCTCTTCTAAAAGGGCCTTGGCCACATCGGCTTCTCCCTCCACCACCTTCACGTACTCTTCTGGAAACACCTCCTCCACAATCTCCCTCAAGATCCTGGACGTATTAGGAGAAAACTCTGAAGGCTTCACCACAGCGGTATTGCCGGCAGCCACCGCATAAACCAAGGGCACCATGGCAAGATCAAAGGGATAGTTCCAGGGAGATATTATAAGGACAACGCCGTAGGGCTGACGGTATGTGTAGCTCGCAGCGGGAAAGTGAAGAAGAGGTGTTAGCCTCCTCTTAGGCCTGCTCCAGCGCTTTATGTGGGAAAGGGCATAGTCCACCTCCATGTGGAAGTGGGCCACCTCACTGATATACGCCTCAAATCTGGGCTTGCCAAGATCAAGCTTTAAAGCAGCCAAGATCGCATCCTCTCTAGCAGACACCACCTCTTTAAGAGCTTTCAGATACCTGATCCTCTCCTCAACACCCAAGGTGCCTCCTGAGAGGAAAAATTCCCTCTGCTTTGCCACAAGCTCCCCAAACATCAGAAGGCCTCCTCAAGCAGGGCCTTTACATCATCCTCCTCAAAGGAAACGGGATTAAACACCGCGGAGCCGTCAAGCACCGCCTGCTTTGCTATCCTGTCAAAGTCTCCCCTCTTCACCCCCACATCCCTGAGCCTTCTGGGAAGCCCAGCCTCCTTCTCCAGCCTCCCCATGAGGGAGTCCACCGCATCCACAAGGGTTTTTCCCGCAACATCCCCAACAAAAAGCGCAAGGTAAGAGAAGATCTCTCTATAAAGGCCGGCAACCTCTTTGCTCTTTCCAGCGTTAAACCTCATAACGTGAGGCAGCATAATGGCATTGGCCACACCGTGAGGCACACCCTCCACTCCTCCTATTGCGTGGGATATGGAGTGGACCATTCCCACCATGGAGTTGGAAAAGGCCACACCTGCAAGCGTTGATGCAACAAGCAGTCTAAACCTCGCCTTTTTATCATCCTTGGCAATGGGAGCATTCTTAAAAATCTCCTTTATGGCAGAAAGGGCAAAAGCATCGCTTACAGGATTTTTCTGTATGCAGGTGTATGCCTCTATGGCATGTGTGAGTGCGTCCATAGAGGTGGAGGCCACAAGCCTCAGAGGCAGAGTATCAACCGCAGCGGGATCCAGAAAGACCACATCTGGAAAAACCGCATCGGAGGCAAAGGCAAGTTTTCTACTGCTCTTTCTATCCTCTATAACCGCCACCCTTGAAACCTCCGACCCTGTCCCACAGGTGGTAGGAACAACAGCAAAGGGCACCGTTCTCTTTTTTACAACATCTACACCTTGAAGCTTGGATATGTCCCCGCCACCTGCCGATATAACAAGAGAAAGTCCCTTAGCCGTATCTATAACGGAGCCCCCACCCAGGGCCACTAAGCCGTTACAACTGGAGGAGTTATACGAAGAGTAAAGCCTCATAACCACATCCAGAGAGGAATCAGGGGGCACATCGTAAAACACCTCATAGCTGGTAAGTAACCTTTCCACCTTGGTCGCCAAACCCGCATCCTTTATCCCCCTGTCCGTAACAAGAAGGGGTTTTGATACCCCCATGCTCTCCAACATATAGGGGAGCTTTTCCAAAGCGTTATCCCCCACAATTAGCCTAACAGGACAGAAGAACTCAAAGTGCATCATCACTTCCACCTCAAGGGCATTATAAAAGGCACAACAAAAACAGATAAATAGAGAAGGATCCTCAAGCCCAATCTTCTCACACTAAAGGGAGGCTTACCTCTGTAGAGATGGCGGAATACAGGATAAGGAAATACCACAGTCTCAAACCTTTCAAAGAACCTGGTTACCGCAACGGCATACTCTACAGGCCCCTCAACCCACATCCACCCCTGGGCAAAGGCAGTGGGAATAGAAACAAGCCCTAGAAAGACAAACAAAGCCACCTTTGCACTTTTAAAGTGTATCTTCAAATCCACATGGGCACCGGAGGGCAAAACCTTAAATCCCCCGTTATCTATCCTTGCACTTACATGGGCACCAGAGGCAACCATAGAAAAGTTGAAAGAAGGGGAGGAGAGGGCGTCCGCCCTCAACCTCCCGCACAATCTAGATGCCAACTCGGAAAGAACCGCAACAAAAACAAGAACAAGCTTCATAACTTAAGCATCACCAGAAAAAGCCGCCTGTCTGATACCAAGCGGCGTTCATAAGACCCTCAAGAACATCGGGCTGTATGTAAGAAGCATAAGGCGTAAGCTCTGGATATATATGCAGCAGACAGCCAAGCTTTTCCTGATAGGAAGCTGCTTCATTAAGCCCGCATAGGCTGTAAAGTCCCTCTGTGAAGATAAAGGAATGAACAGCCCAATGCTCTTGGTTACCAAACATATACCAGCCAGGCTCGGTAGAGACATCGGCCAAAGACAAAACGGTGTGCATCTGGGAGTATCCAAAGGCCCTAGCAAGGGCCTCATTGCTCACATTGGGAACGAAGGTATCTTTAAATGCATTCTGTAAAATGATCTTCCCAGCCACATCTCCCTGAGGCAAAGCTGCCCTCACCACATAGGCCGGATCAGAGGGATCCAGCAATGTTTGTAGAAGACCTAAAACCATGTCGTAGGACATGTATAGCCTAGCCTTAGAGGCAAAAGCGGCAACCTGCTTCTCATCGTGGCAATCTACACCATAGGACCCACCACCCAAAGTTAAGCATATAAGACGCTGTATAGCCCCTCTTGAGGCCTCATCAACCAAGGCGGCGTAGTTGGCTCCACCCACATTCAGAACCGCTTTATCCACTCTAAATACCCCTCCCGTGGGATCAGCGTAATTCAGAGATACGAACATGGAACCCGTTATAGAGCCAAGAGAGATACCTGCATAGTAGAAGCTGCTGGGAACATCCCCTGGGAGGCCATCACCATTTAGATCAAGGCAGCCGCTTCTTGCCACAAGCATGAGAATGGTTTGATCCACAATGGCCTGGTAGTAGTTGATCCTATCCTGAGGAATGTTAGGGGTGAGGAAGCAGGCTCCGGACTGGGAACAGGGCCCTGTTTTAGGTGTTCTCTCACCGTGCCAGGGAAGATCCATGGCCAGAACCGTTTTATGAAGGATCACATCGGCAACGGACTTACCTATCTCTTTGCTGCCACCAAGTCCATGCTGGTACATGAGAAGTGTTCCATCGTAGTACTGACCACCGTAAATAGCAAAGGGCACATCATCCCTAACAGAAGGATCTCCCATCAACTTCTGTACATAAGCCGCTAATTCCCTTTGATCCCCAGCAAGATACGCACCTAATATAGAACCAGCATAAAGTCCTAAAGCTTCAACCCTAAAAGACTTTACAGTACTACGGCCATAATCCACAAAAGCCCTACAGAAAGTAGCTGGATCCGAGACAATCCTGTGGTAAGCACCAAAAATTACCTTTACAGCAGAGACAAGCCCATAAAGCTCCTCCCCCACATCCAAAATACCATTGCCGTTGGTGTCAGAGTAGCTCAAAAGATACCTGCTAGGAGAGAGTGCAAAGTTCTCCATAACACAGGATGCAACCGCCTCTTTGCCCAAAGCACCCTTTTGCTCAATGCACTGCTGCATCAGAGCAAAGGCAGCGGAAGAAAAAGTCTTTGAAGCAACAGTGAAGGGAACAAGAACAATCACATTCTGCCTTGTAAACAGAGGATTAATCTTGGAGAGAACATTATATAGAATGGCAAATTGTTGCCTTATCTTTTCAGCATATCCATAGAGGGGTTTTTCGGAATCAAAAATGTAGGCGTTCCAGGGCTTTTCCAAAAGCTGTCCAGCTTCAGAAACAATTCCCTTAAGCAGCACAAAGACATACCTATGGCCAGGATCCAAAGGCTCCACGGGATAGAACCTCAGAAGGTAGCCCTGCTGTCTAAACACAAGCCTTCCTGTATCGTCAATGCTGGCACATGCGGGAGACCTCATACCAGAAGCCACACATGTCTGAAGATCCGTTAGATCTATGAGCTTATAATGCCCCTCCACATTCAGCAGCCTAACAGGCTTTGATATAGGGATGGTTATAAACATATTGGGAGAGAATCCCTTAAGATGAGCGGCATCTATAAGGGCGTAAAGAGCCGCTTCTTCAACAGAGCCCGCCTCCTCTATAGGAAGAAGCACATAGCTTTCCGAAACACCCGCCTTTAAAGCCGCTATGGCCCACACAAGATCATTGGGAAAGGGAAGGATGGCCTCACTGGGATTATCTGATATGGAAAAGACCACTCTGAGATGATCTCCCCTGAGGTTTTCGGGTATGGCCTTTATGCTGGGATAATCACCTGCCCAAGAAAGGCCCACAAGCACAACTAAAAACGCCCATATAAAAAGCCCCTTTCTCCTCATGGCCTATCCCTCTTTAGAATTTGTATGTAACAGTTATGGCGTAGTACTGGGCACTTCCCCTGATGTAAATAGAGTTATCAGCCCCAGCAAAGTCCCTGTTGAGGTTTACACTGTCGTTCCAGCCAATGATCCTTTTGCCATCGGTCATCAGGTACTGATAGGCAACATCCACAATAACTTTACCGTGCCACAGATTGAAACCGGCTCCCAAAGAGAACATCCTCTTCTTCACATCGGCAAAGCCCATCTCAAGGGTGTGCTCTGGAACGGTGGGAGGATCGTAGAAGTAGCCTGCCCTTAAGGTAACCACATCGTTAAGCTTGTACTGGGTACCCAGATGGAACTTTATGGTGTTGCGCCACCTACGTTTTATGTAGAGGCTCCTGTGTATAACGCCTTGCTTCTTCAGCTCCTTTATGTAGTCATCAATAACAGGGGCGGGAACGCCTGCTGCAGCAAGGTACTTTCTAAAGTACCTCTCAAATAAAGCCCTGTTGTAGGAAAGTTTCATGTAGGAGTTTCTATCCCAGTGGACCCACTCAACATCCGCCTCTATGGTCCACTTAGGTATGGGCCTCCACATCACACCCAGTGCGA
>JALVZS010000237.1 GCA_027022065.1 bacterium | reverse complement strand
TTACGCCGTGGTGAAGTCCAACGCCTACGGACACGGATTGCTTGAGTGCTCCCGCATCTTTCTAGAAGAGGGAGCAGATGCCCTAGCGGTTTTCTTCCCTCAGGAGGGAAGAATACTGAGAAAGGCAGGGATAAATGCAGAGGTATTGCTTTTGGGAGGTTTCTGGAAGGAGGAGGTTTCCTCAGTTTTTGATTACCACTTTGAGCCTGCCGTAGGGAATCTGTGGGCTATAGAGGTGCTGGAGGAGGAGGGAAAGGCTAGAAGGCAGAGTGCTTTGATCCACATAAAAGTAGATACGGGAATGGGAAGGCTTGGCTTTCTTCCTGAAGAGCTGGACGAGGTAAAGAAGCTTTTAAAAAGGTGCCGGTGGGTGAAGGTTAAAGGCGTTATGAGCCATTTTCCCTCTGCAGATGAGGAGGATGAGGAAAGTAAAAGGTTTACCCTTAAACAGATAGAGCTTTTCAGAGAAATACTTGATGAGCTCAGGCCCTTTGAATACGAGGTGGCGCACATAGCAAACTCTTCAGGCGCCCTCTTCTACCCTGAAGCGGCCTTTGACGGAGCAAGGGTGGGAATAGCCCTTTACGGTGGGATAGAGCATCCAAACCTTAAGCAGGCCATGGGCGTTAGAACGCGCCTCATAAGCGTAAGAAAAGTGCCTAGAGGTTGGAGCATAAGCTACGGAAGAACCTTTACCACCAAAAAGCCCACAACCATAGGGATAATACCGTGTGGATACGCCACAGGTTACACCAGGGTGTGCTCCAATAGAGCACAGGTTTCCGTAAATGGAAGAAGATGCAGGGTCCTGGGAAGAGTCTGCATGGATCTAACGGTTCTGGAGTTGGATGATGTAAAGGCTAAAGAGGGAGACTGGGTGTATCTGCTGGGAGGAGAGGGCGAGGAGATCTCCGTTCACGAGTGCGCCCGCTGGATGGAAACCATCACTTACGAGGTCTTCTGCCTCTTCTCCCTAGGTGCCTCGTCTATAGTATATGTTTAAACTCAATGTCCCTGGCCGCTACGATGTGCCAGAGCTTGGCATTGAAAACGCTACCTTCGTGGAAGTCCTTGAGGCAGCCAGGAAGTATTATCAGGCAAGAAAAAGCAGGTTGTGGTGAAATAAAATACAGGAACACGATGCTCCCTTTATGTGCCCAATGACCTCAAGCTTTGCGAGAAGGATCCTTTACTTGCCAAGCTTATGAAAATCGCATAGATAACTTTACCCACTACAAACCTGACTTAGACTTTTAAGTGAGTTCACAGCTCACCACTCCAAAATTTCATCATACGTTATTTTCTTTCCTTTCTCTAACATTTCTAGCTTTTCAAGCAACACCTTGTATATGTGTCTAAGGTACTCTTCTCTGAATATTACAAAGCCATTCTCCAATTTAATAAAATTTCTAGAAAAAGCTCTCAGAGCATTTTTGCATTTGATCTTTGTGTCTTCTTTTACTCTTGGATTAGCTATCTTAGCTTTAATCTCATCAATATCAATAACAAGGTAAGGTATTTCTACAACAATATCGGCATACTTTTGCTGTCTTTTGGTAAATCTCCTGTCAGATGCCTCTCTCCTGTATGACACTCTCTTAACTTGAATGGCTACTTTTCGTCTTTTTAATTCAACAATTGCGCCTATTCCCTTCATAT
>JALVZS010000236.1 GCA_027022065.1 bacterium | reverse complement strand
ATCCAGGCTTCCTGGGTTACTCAAGGGGGAAAGCTTGCACAGGTGAGCCTCTTCTTTGGGCCAAACGACTTTGGCTCTCTTATGATTGAGGAAAACGTGGTAAGGGCTGCTGGCGTAAGCTATAGACTAAAACTTGAAGAGATAATAAGGCTTATAAAAAGCGCCGGTTTTACCCCCGCCCAGAGAACCACCCTGTACCAGATAGTAAAATTTTTTGACTAAATACCTCTTTAGAGAACTCCCTTTCTTCCGATATCCTCCTATAGGAGGGACGGCCATGGACAGCTTAAGGGTAGGAGGTCTGGCATCAGGGATAGATGTAAATGGTATTATACAGGAGCTGGTTAAGGCCCGCTCAGGTGTTTTGGAGCAACTTAAAAAGCAAGAGGACCGCTTAAATATAGAAAAGGAAGTCTACCAAGAAATAGCAGATAAGGTTAACGACCTTAAGGATGCTCTTTTAGAGCTTAAGCTTTCCTCCACCTATCTTGCCAAGGAGGTTTTCTCCTCAGATGAGGGAGTATTAACAGCCACTGCAGATATAAGCGCTGCCTTTGGCACCCACAGGATAAAGGTCCTTCAGATGGCCACTCCTGCCATGGCCATGTCCCTCTACCCCAGGGCTAGACTCATGGATGCTGGAAGTACGGGAGTTTCCTCCATATCTGGAAGGCCTGTAGAAACCGTTGAGGGGACAGATAACATAAAGATCTATCAGGACAGCAACTCTGGGAAATACTTCGCAGTGGATGAATTTACCTTAAGCGGCGGTGTTAGCGTAACGGCATACACAGGACAGTCTATAGAAAGCACCACCAATGAAGGCACCATAGGAACTGATGTGGCAAAGGGTTCTGCTGTTGAATTTACCTACGGGGGGCAGAACATCACAGCCTACACGGGTATAGATTATGTGAAGGATACCACCTCCCTTTACGATGTGGCCGAGGATCTTCAGGATGCAATGAACAAAGCCATAAACGATGCCCTTGGAACCAAGGATAAAACCTATGTGCTTGTTAGGGTAAACCACCAGGAGAATGCGGGAGACAGTCTTGTCGTTTACGATGTGGGGGGTAAGGGCTTGAGCTTTGACTCTTCCTCGTCTACCAACGCTGATTTGGGTCTTTCAAGTATTACCACCTCTATTTCCAACTCCATCGTTACCACACTTTACGCAGATAACCTTGATACCCTCAAAGATCTTATGAACCAGCACATGATAAGGGGAGTCACCTTTGAGGCAGATTCCCTCTCGGAGGGAAGCATTAGGATCATCAGGGATGCCTCTTTGAACATAAAGGAGGCTTCTCCTACGTATATATATGGGGCATCTGGGGTATCTACAGGAAGCGGAATAAACCTTGATGCTACCTTGGACAAGGCAGGCTTTTCTGAGCCTGTGGATGCCTCTTTGAACGGGACCTTCACTATAAATGGCGTTAAGATAACCATAGACGACTACACAAAGCTCACCGTTAGGGATCTTCTGGCCATGATTAACTCCTCAGGAGCAGGTGTAGTAGCAGAGTACGATGCTGAAAACGATAGATTTGTTCTCCATACCATAGAGAACGGCAAAGATATACAGCTTGGCTCTCCTGACGATACCAGCAGCTTCTTTAAGGTGTTTAAGCTCAGTTTGGCTGAGGGTGCCAAAAAGGTTGAGGGAAGCGATGGTGGCAAGATTGATCCCACTGTGCCTCTTGCAGAAACAGGGCTTACCATAACTCCAAGCTCAGGAACCTTCACCATAAACGGCGTAAGCATATATGTAGATGTTCAGAAGGACAGCCTCAACGATGTGATTGACAAGATAAATAAATCAGGTGCTGGCGTGAAGATGATCTACGATTCTGCCATGGACAAGATTATACTTGTCTCTGATCCTAAAAACGGTGGAACGAACAACGCCTTTATACAGCTGGGAAGCGAGCACGATACCAGTAACCTCCTTTACGCCTTTAATCTCATTCCATCTACAGGTACATCCCAAGAGGTGGGCTCCAAGGGCAAAGATGCCATACTTGAGGTGGATGGTATAACCTATGTTAGGCCTACAAACACCATTGATGACATAATAGGAGGAGTGACCCTAAAGATAAATGGGGAATCTGATAGCTATATCACACTGGATATAAAGCCCAATACTGATGCCATAGTGGATAAATTTGCGGACTTTATTGCTAAATACAACGCACTTATAAAGGAGCTGAATCCTGGAGACATTACGGATTTTGAAAAGAAGTTCCTTGAGCCCCTTTCGGATGAAGACAAACAGTCCATGTCCCAGAAGGACATAGAGGACTATGAGAAAAAGCACAAAGAGGTGGTGAAAAAGCTCATAATAAATACCAGCCCTGAGCTGAGGGACTTCCTCTCCAGGCTTCGCGATGCTGTGTTTTCTGTAGTTCCCGGCCTTTCTCCCTACGACGACCTCACAGATGTGGGAATAACCACCGATTACATGGGAACATGGGACTCACAGCTTCAGGGATACCTCATAACGGAAAGCACCGACAAGGACGAAATAAAGAAGCTTCTTGAGGACAATGGGAAATTTATGGATGCTGTGCGCAACCACACGTATGCTTTGTACAAGCTTATGGCAGTTGATCAGGATGGGCAGGAGGGGGTAGCTAGGAAGCTTTCCAATGTGGTGGACAGCTTTTTCGGTATAGATGGAGCCGTGTACTCCTACATCAAACCTGGCGGTTACCTGGACATGGAGCTTAGAGATCTAAACAAAGAGATAGATGAGCAACAGGAGTACCTTGACGAATACCAGGATGAGCTGTGGCAGAAGTTTTCCATGATGGATCAGATAGTGGCGAGGCTCCAGGCGGAAAGTCAATATATGATGATGAGATTGGGATTTGGTAACAACAGAAGATAAAATAGCCCAAGGAGGGGTGTGAGATGGTGAATAATCCATATCTGAAGTACCAAAAGACGCAGGTGGAAACGGCCGATAAAGGCACCCTTCTTCTGATGCTCTACGATGGTGCTATTAGGTTCATGGTGAAAGCAAAGGAGAAGATGGATGGTGGCGATCTTAGAGAGGCCTTTGCATATCTTGTAAGGGCAGATAGAATAGTTAAGGAGCTTATAGCAAGCCTTGACATGGAAAAGGGCGGTGAGGTTGCCTCCAACCTGTTCAGGCTTTACGAGTTTGTGCTGTGGAAGATCCTTTTAGCAGAGAGGGAGAGAAAGACACACCACATTGACGAGGCCATGCACATTATAGAAGAGCTTAGAAATGCCTGGAAGGAAGCCATAAAGAGGGAGAAGGAGGCTGAAGATTCCAAACAGGTGGATGTGCGCTCTAAGGGCGAGGAGAGGGTATCTGTTAGGGTAGTGGGATAGCTAACACATGGAGGTGTGGCCATGATAGTGGAAGGAGGAGGTTTGCCGATCAGGGACAAGCTTCTTAAGCTGGTTGAAGGCCCTGATAGTGCAAAGTCCAAAAAGGGAAAGGGCAACGGCAAGGCCAAGCCTGAGGTGGAGAAGAAGGCCGATGTTTTAGAGGTTTCTGCGGAGAATGTGAGGGCCTCAAAGGTTAAGCTCAGTAGCTTTGAAGAAGCGGTAAAGCTCCTTGATAGAACGGTTTCACTGATAAAGAACGGGGCTTCCAGCGATGTGCACTCTGGTCTCTCCGGTGGTTCTATGGTTAGGATGATAATTTCATAGGAGGTGGATCATGCAGGTGAATGGTGTGGGAGTTGGGGATTATCTTGCCTTGAAGCAGTTGAATACCCAAGTGCAGGTTTCAACAAAGGTTCTTAGAACAGCAAACGACACGGCTAAGCAGCAAGCGGAGCAATTGATAGATGTGCTCACCCAGGGTATAAAAGGAGGTAGGATAAACATCAAAGCGTGAGGTGTGGTAGGTGAAGCGCGCCCATATATTTGTTTCGGGGCGTGTCCAGGGGGTTTTTTACAGGGCTACAACCCAAGAGGTGGCGAGGAGGCTGAGGCTTAGGGGGTGGGTGAGGAATCTTCCCGATGGCAGGGTGGAGATAGTGGCAGAAGGCCCCGAGGATGCCTTAAAGGCTCTTATAGATTGGTGCTGGGAGGGATCTCCTTTAGCCAGGGTTGAGGATGTGAAAGTAATATGGGAGGAGCCAACTGGGGAGTTTGAGGACTTTGTGGTGAGGTACTATTAGGGGGTGAATAATACCTTTATGCCTTCTCTCTTTTCATAGGTTTCAAAGGCTTCTTTGTGTTTTTCCAAGGGGAAGGTGTGGGTTATAATCCTTTTCAGCTTTTCTCTGATCTTTTCACTTTTTATGAGCTCAACTGCTCTGTGAAACAGGTCAACCCTCGTGCTGTGGGTACCTGTGAGCTTTACCTCTCTGTAGTGCAGGTCGTTTGGGATAAAGCTTGCCACCCTTTCCCAACTTCCCCCTGCAAAGAGACTAACACATCCTGCATCCTTGGTTTTGCTTATAATATGCTGTATGGTTTCTGGAGAGAAGGCACAGAGCACCGATGCCTCATGATCCTCTTTCACATCCTCTATGCTTTGTAATGTTAAGGCCTCAGGATGGATTGATCGTGCCATATCCAGCCTCTCTGGATGGGGATCCACAATGGTGGCTCCAAGCCCCTTTATACATGCTACAAGAAGATGCATCAGTCCCAGACTTCCTGCTCCTACTATGAGTAGTTTTCCCTCTTCTACTCCTAGAGTTTCAAAGGAGTGAAGCACGCAGGCAAAAGGCTCTGATAGACAGAAGACCTTGTCACCTTCAACCTCTGCCACTCCGTTTAGTTCAATTAGCTTTCTGGGAACCAGAAGATACTCTGCAAAACCACCGTCTATGGCACTTCCAAAGGAAAGCTTGTTTTTGCAGAGGTTGTGGCTTCCTCTGGAACAGTTTTCGCACTTTCCGCAAAAGATGCTGGGAAAGAGGGTGACAAAGCTGCCCTCCTTAACATGCGGATTTCTACTTTCTGCCACAACCCCGAATATCTCGTGACCGAGGGTGACACCATCTCTTTTGATCCTCTTTTTTCCCTTTATCACCCTGAGATCAGAACCACAGATGGAGGCTGCAAGGACCCTAACCAGAACATCTCCTTCCTCGCAAGTTGGCTTTGGAACCTTTTCTAGAACAAGTCCCTTTTCAGCGTAAAACTTGAGGGATTTCATAATTCAATGAGGATTAGGCTTGTGTTGTCAAGGTAGTGGGTTCTTTCCCTTGCCATAAGGTAGAGCTCCTTCAGGCTGTCCATCCCCTTTTCCAAAACGCACCTTTTTATCTCTTCCTCATCAACGTTGTCCGTTAATCCATCGCTACAGATCAGAATGTATTTAAACTCGTCCTTTGGCACCTTTACCACAAACGGTTCCCTCTTTTCCCACTCCTCCTCAAAGGCAGGTCCCACCCCAAAGGTGAGCATGTGTCTATAAGGGTGTCTTTTTGCCTCTTCAGGGGATATCTGTCCTGTTTCCACAAACTCCCATGCTACAGAATGTTCCCTAAAAAGCCTTCTAATTTCACTTCCTATACCAAATATACCGCTGTCTCCTGCATTGGCGCAGATAACAGCACTTTCTTCCACCAGACACAAAGCCAAAGTTGTTCCTGAAAAGCCAGGGACCTCTTTTTCGGAGGCCTTTTGGATCTCCGCCAGCTGTTTTGCTATCCTGAGCTTGTCTTTCTCAAAGTTTATCTTCTCCAGTTGTCTCGCCGTCCAAAGGCTTGCCACCTCTCCATAGGCATGCCCGCCCATTCCATCGCATACTGCAAAAAGTGCAGGTGTTTTAAGGGTTCCTCTTTTATAAAGAT
>JALVZS010000235.1:2162-5816 GCA_027022065.1 bacterium | reverse complement strand
TGGAGTCTACATCCACCTTGAGGCGGAGCTGCTCTTTTGTATCCATGTTGCGTAAGAAGTAGACCACCGTAAACCTTGGCTTGCTCTCAACGCCGTTATCAATGCCACAGAGATCCACCAAAAAGTTATAGCCGCCCTTATCCCTCAGATACAGGGAGATCTCCTTTAATCTATCAGGAGACACCTTAACCGTGGTCTCCCCTCTGAACTCTGAAACATCCAAAACTGCATCCTGAAATTCCCTCTTTATCTCATCCACCACCTTCACCATCGCGCCCTATCCTAAAGGATTTTATTTTTGAAGCCTTCCTGCTCTATCTTCTTCTGAAGCATAAGTATTGCCTGTAAAAGGGCCTCCGGTCTGGGGGGACAACCGGGGATGTAGATGTCAACAGGAATTATCCTGTCCACCCCCTGCACCACGGCGTAGCTGTCGTATATCCCCCCTCCAACAGCACAGGCACCCATGGCTATCACCCATTTAGGCTCGGGCATCTGGTCGTAAACCTTCTTGAGAACAGGTGCCATCTTCTTGGTAAGGGTACCAGCAACTATGAGAAGATCCGCCTGCCTGGGAGAGGCCCTAAAAACCTCTGCACCGAATCTCGCCATATCGTAACGGGATGCGGCCGTAGCCATCATCTCAATGGCACAACAGGCAAGCCCAAAGGTGCAGGGCCATATGGACCACTTCCTCGCCCAGTTTACCAGCTTGTTGAGGTTGGTAATGAGAACATTTCTCTCAAGAAGGGCAAGCTCCTCCTCGGTAAGCTCCTCCGCCTTCTTGGGAGAAGGCTCTACGATCTCTATCTCCTTTACGGGAACCCTCTTTACTCCCATTCCAGCGCTCCTCTACCAAGGACGTAAATGTAAATGAGCAGGAAAATTACAATAAACACCGCCATCTCTATAAAGCCCCAAAGACCCATGGCCTTAAACTTTGCGGCCCAGGGATAGGCAAAGACAACTTCAATATCAAAGATGAGAAAGAGCATGGCTATGATGTAGTAGTGGATGAAGAAGCGCTTTCTAGCATCCTCTACAGGCTCAACTCCACACTCGTAAGGAGAGCACTTTATAGGATCAGGCCTCTTGGGGCCTATGAGGGATGAAAGCAGAACCGTTACCACACCAAAGCCAAAGGCAAGAAGTATTGCAACAAGCAAAGGCCAGTAGGAGTCGTGCATCACCCACCCCTCCTATGTGTCTGGCATTATCTAGCATGCCCCGCCTCGGAGTGTCAATAGAGAAAATGCATATTTTCACAAAAACGCCTTTTTGAAGGCCACAAGCTTGAAAAGCCACAAGGTATGCTGATATCATTTAAACCATGAAAGAGAGAGTAAAGCTAAAAGACGGAAGCGAGGTAACGCTCAGATTTCTAACTACCGAGGACACGGATAAGCTGTACGAGTTTTTTCTACACAACATCAAGGAGGAAGATCTCCTTCTCTTCAAAGACAATGTGAGGGACTACAACCTCATACGCAGTTGGTGCGAGAACATAAACCTAAACAGAACCGTGCCCATTGTGGCAGAAACCCCAAAAGGCAACATAATAGGTGTAGGGACTCTGCATTTGAGAAACCACGGATGGGCAAGAAAAGTTGGAAAGATAAGGGTTTCCATCTGTGCGTGGTGCAGAGGGAAAGGACTGGGGAAGGCCATAGTAGAGAAGCTGGTGGACATAGCCAAAGAAAGGAGATTAATAGCGATAATAGCTGAGGTGGTATCACCTCAAGAGGTGGCCCTGTCAACCCTGAGAAAAGAAGGTTTTGAAGAGCAGGCGGTTATTGAAAACATATCCAGAGACCACAAAGGGAATCCCCTACACCTTCACATCTTCGTCAAATACTTGGTGTAAAAGGCCTCAAACTCCTCAGCAGGCATAGGCTTTGCAAAGTAGAAGCCCTGCATCTCCTGACAGCCCCACTTCTTCAGAATCTCCACATGCTCCTTGGTCTCTACGCCCTCTGCCACTGTGCCCACACCAAGGGCCTTTGCCATCTGAAAGGACATCTGCACCACCTTTTTTTTCTTTTCATCCTCAAGCATGCCCATGATGAAGTTCTTATCTATCTTGAAGCGGTCAACTGGAAACTCCACCAGGGCTTCCAGTGAAGAATAGCCCGTGCCAAAGTCGTCCAGGGATATGCTGAACCCCAGGCCCTTCAAGGCCTGCATAACCTTCAAAACCAAATCCTTATCCCTAAAAGCCACCCTTTCCGTAATCTCAATGTCCACCATATCCATGGGCAGATCCTTGAAGGTGCTCTTCAAAAGGGCGACAAATCCCTCGCTTTGAAGCTCCTTGTAAGAGACATTAATAGAAAGCCTCAGGTTAAAGCCCTTTGAAAGCCACTTTCTCATCTGTCCAGCAGCCATACCGAAGACCACAAGCCCCAAGCTCTCCATATAACCGAAATCCTCCGCCACGGGAATAAAGTCATCAGGAGGGATTATGCCTCTCTCTGGATGTATCCACCTTAAAAGGGCCTCTGCCCCCACTATTCTTTCTTCTTTGCATGAAAATATGGGCTGATAGTAAAGCACGAAATCCTTGTTTTCCAAAGCCTTCAACAGCTCATTTCTTATGAATTCTCTATGCTTTACAATATCTTCTATTTTCTTTGAGTAAAAGGATACCCTAGCCCCCTCCTTCTTGCCCTCGGTAAGGGCCATGTGGGCCTTGCCTACGAGGTCCTCTGGATCCATACCGTCCATGGGGTATATAGCAACCCCAACTGTGGCATCCACGAAGAGGTTGTAATCCCCAACCCTCACAAATCCCAGAGAAGAGGTGAGAACCCGCTCTATGAGGTAGTCCACCTTGCTAAGATCCTTTATCCCCACAAAGGCCACGGCGAACTCATCACTCCATAGCCTGCACACTATATCAGAATCCCTAACAGAAGAACGGAGCCTGTCTCCAACTATCCTCAAAACGAGGTCCCCTACTTGACTGCCGTAAACCTCATTTATCCTCCTCATGTCCTTGAAATCTATCACAAGCAGCACCACAAACTCCTGATGTCTTCTTGCTACGCTGAGGGCCGTGTTTAGCTTTTCAAGAAAGAGCCTCTTGTTGGGAAGGCCCGTAACATCGTCGGTGTATATGAGCCTTCTGTACTTGAACTCCAGAAGCTTTCTGTCCGTTATATCCCTTTCCCCAAACACCAAACCTTTAAAGTCCTTCAAAGCCCCCATTGAAGGCCTGATAAAGGAAATCTCAAAAAAGCGGTATGTGTCGCCTGAGGTAAGCATCCTGCATTCAAAGGTGCTCTTTTCTTTCAAGCCATTTATTACATCGTTAAAGGCGTCTTTAAACAAATGCTTGTCTTGGTGGTGCACAAACTCAAGGTAGTCAACGCCTATAAGATCATCAGGGGCAAAGCCCTTAACCTCTAAAACCGAAGGACTTATGTAGAATATGCGCCTGTTCTCATCTATCATCCCCACCACATCGGGAATGCAGGAAAGCAGAAACTCGTACTTTCTGTGTTCCTCAAGAACCGCTTTTTCAGCAAGTACCACATCGGCTATGTCCCTAAAGTGAAAAACAAGATTGCCGTCTGCCGAAAGTACATTGAGGTGGAAGTAAAGAACCTGCCCATTCACAGGAAGCATTATAACACTTCCAAAAGCTCCGGCTAT
>JALVZS010000235.1:0-2152 GCA_027022065.1 bacterium | reverse complement strand
TTGCGGTGATGGATGCTATGTTATTAAAAAGCTCACTTCCCAGATACTTCTTTGGAGAAGCGTTAAAGAGCTTCTTGTGGACTTCATTTTGAAAGAGAAGCCTTCCATCTCTATCCGTCACAGCCAGAGGATCAGGAAAAACCTCAACTACCTTCTCCCAGTCCATAGCATCCCTCCTTCGGCAAGGAGCACCACAGCAAAAGCCTCAACCGCCTTCCCTTCCCCTGTTGAGTCCATTCCCTCCTTCGTCTTCGCCTTAACATTTACGGCTTCCCCAGGGACCCCTAAAATCTCCGCAAGGCTCTGCCTTATAGCAGACCTGTAGGGAGAAAGTCTAGGCCTTTCTGCCACAACTGTAACATCAAGGGATACTACAGAAAGTCCTCTCTGCTTAACCTTAGCCAACACCTCTTCCAGGAAGTACGTGCTCCTCACACCTTTGAATCTCTCGTCCGTATCTGGGAAAAGCTCCCCTATATCTCCCAGTCCAGACGCTCCCAGGATGGCATCAACAACCGCATGGATCAGCACATCGGCATCGGAGTGTCCCAAAAGGGAAAAATCGGCAGGGATCCACACCCCTCCAAGGTAAAAGCCTTTCCCTTCACCCGTTTTATGTATGTCGTAGCCGAAGCCCACCCTGTAAGATCCCATAATCCTTTCAATAAGGAAGAAGTCCTCCTTTGTGGTTATCTTTATGTTGAAAGGCTCTCCCTCCACCCAAAGCACCCTCCCCCCTGCCCTCTCAACCAAAGAGGCGTCATCGGTAACTCCTATTCTATCCTTTACCTCATTATAGGCCCTCTTCAAAAGCTCCGTTTTAAAAAGCTGAGGAGTTTGAACGGCCTTCAACCTATCTCTGTCCAAGGTCCTAACAACGGTTCTCCCCTCTACCTCCTTGACAGTGTCTTTGAGGGAAACAGCAGGAACCACTCCCCAGGCATCGCTACTGTTAAGTAGCTCAAATAGCTTGTCTAAAAGAAAAGGGGATAAAAGGGGCCTTACCGCATCATGAACAGCAACAAAGGGAGACTCAACAAAGGGAAGCCCCCTTTCCACTGTCTCGTGCCTTTCAGTCCCCCCCTGATAAACCCGTTTGCCTTTGGAGGGGGCATAGAGCTTCAGGATCCCTTCTGCATAGGCAAGATCTCCTTTGGGAACACCTAGATATATAGAGGAAACTAGTGAATGATGTTCAAAAATTGAGAGGGCATAGGCCACAACCGGCCTTCCCAAAAGGGAAAGCCACTGCTTTTTAGCACCAAACCTTCTCCCAGAGCCCCCCGCAACAACAATCACATCTATCAACGATTGTACCTCTCCTCCTCACCCACATCTGGTCTGTCTCCCAAGACCTTCTCAGGCCTACCGAATATTATACGGCCCGTTGGCGTTTGCAGAAGGCTCGTGACGAGTATCTTTACCCTTTTGCCTATAAAATCCTTCCCGTTTTCAACCACCACCATGGTGCCGTCTTCCATGTAACCTACACCCTGGGAAGGCTCCTTCCCCCTCTTTATGAGGAAAACCTCTAGGTGCTCTCCAGGAAGGACTACAGGCCTTAAGGCCTTGGCAAGCTCGTTTATGTTTAAGACCTCAATCCCCTGAAGTTTTGCCACCTGGTTTAGGTTGTAGTCCGTGGTTATTATTTTGGCCCTGAGCTTTTTAGCAAGCTGAATAAGCTTTTCATCAACCTCTTTTATCTCGGGGAAATCCGTTTCATCTATGCGCACCCTTACGAACTTGTTCTCCTTCAGTCTTTTCAGCACCTCAAAGCCACGCCTACCCCTGTTCCTCACAAGGGGATCCTTTGAATCGGCTATATGCTGAAGCTCCTTTAAAACAAAAGAGGGAACCACAAAGGTGTACTCAAGAAAGCCAGTTTCGCACACATCCGCTATGCGGCCGTCTATGATGGCACTTGTGTCCAAAACCTTCAGGTTTCTTCCCACCCTCAGAGGAGTTCTAGGAGCGGAAAGGTACTCTGCTATCTTTGCCCCTATGAGACCTCCAAGATAGCCAAAGACCAATGCCAGAAAGAGCCTAAACATGATCTCCAGTTCCACCTTGGGAAAGGAAATGGGAATGAGGCCAAAGGAGAACTTTGAAAGAAGAACGCCTGAGGCGATGCCCGCCGATGTGCCTATAAGGT
>JALVZS010000234.1:2134-5850 GCA_027022065.1 bacterium | reverse complement strand
AATCGTAAAGAAAAAGGAGGAAAGCCTATGAAGCTCTACAACAAGATAATGAACATTGAAACAAAAGAAGAGTTTAATGATGTACTAAAAGCCATAGCTTACAAAGGAAAACATTTTTCTCCAAACAACTTTATCTGGGATATGCTACCCTATGCTGCGAGCACGGAACTTATCTTTAGTGATGCACAGCGCAAACTTAGAACATCGGAAATCATACCTCCTTTACAGCTTTCACTGGCAAAACATGGCCAAATACTTCCCGTTTGGGTCGAACCGGACGGTACCATAATTGACGGTGAAGCAAGGTACGCAATTTTAGGAGCAAAAACAAAGTATCTCATCTATCCGGGCTTCCTGGACAATGAAAAAAAGCATCAAATTAGGATAACAAACAGCTTCGCCTCACAGCTTAAACTACTAAAGGAGTGGGGAATAGAGCTATGGACAGGGAAAAAATAAGAAATGGGGATTACTTCGCAAAGATCCTGGAAAAGGCCGTAGAATCAATAAAGAAAGAGCTAAGCTTCAACGAACGTGTAAGTGCGTACATAATAGCTGAAGAGCTGCTTTTCTGGAAAACAGTAAAAGACAGGGCAGAACGTAGAATACAGGAACTTGAGAATCTCGTTCCCGTGGAGGTACGTCGTGAAATACTGGAAGAGTAGACTCTCAAAGGAACTGATAGAAGCAGGCATTCCTGTTCACATAATACAGCGTTACCTAAAAATATACCCAGGAAAAAAGTGCCGTACTTCTTTTAATGCTGTTCCTTTGCTAAAGCTACCAAAAGAAGAGCAGAAGGAGATCATAAATGCTCTTGAGTATGTTCCTCCAAGGCTTGTATCAAGGTGGGCCAAGGTTGCTTTGGGAAAAAGCAGGGGCACAGGCCCCTCAGAAAAGATCACCTTTTAAACGCTTCCTCAGCTCCTTTGTTGCAGTCTTGTCAAATTGTTCCTGCACTTGCTCATACTGAATAGCCTTTATCTGTTCATCAAGATCCCTGTCGGTTTTTTTTGACGACTTTACCGTTGGACTTCTTGATAACGGCAACAGTGTTCCTCCATTTCTCTCCAGGTAATCCAAAAGTATCCGTTCTATTATGTATCCCCTTGCTCCCTTGGGTATCTGTTGTAATTCTTCTTTAAGCTTTTCGTTTTTGATAGCTACCCTTACCGTCATTTAGCTTCCTCCTGCTCACTTTTCTGCTTTAACTGAAGCTTCAAGGTCTAAAGCACACAATCTCTCGAATCCCCTTGCATTGGAGAACTCAGGGCTATCAGGTATAAAGATAAAACCATCAGTCTCATACTTTGTCCTTATCACGTTTTGCAAATAGTAAGCTCCGCCGCCTGCAAGAACTATTCTATCTGCACGCCTCAAAAATCCAGCCCACTGACTTTTTACTACTTCAAGAAGCCAATCAGTATAGTCTTCAGCAATTTCTTCTATCACCAACCCCAAATCAATCTTCTTACCGTATATTTTTAGGTACCCACTTCTTAGAATTTCTTTTCCCTCCTGCTCTGATAGAGACACACGGTACTTTCTGGCAATGTAATCCACCAGCTTCTGAACCATTCTTGCAACTCCATAACCGTCAAAAGTAGTTGAACCTTCTCGCGTAGGTCTTCCCTTAACTACGCAGAGAACATCTAAGGTATTAAAACCTATATCAAGAATCAGCACAGTTTCTTTTTCATTTTCACCACCGTTGAATACGTAATCAACGAAAATTCCTTGGCCTTGAGCGTACACGTAAACGTCCAGGTCTATTCTTTTGCCGTTTACTTCAAAGGTTCTTAGTGATTCCTCAAATCTCTTCCTCATATCTCTATCCAGGAACATTGCCAGCGGCAGTCCTATTCCTACAACATCGGCCTTTCCCAGCTTTTCAAAAACAGCATAGACTAAAAGGGGAGCAAACTTGAAAAGAAATTCATCCGTTCTCGTAGAGTAGCAATTATCGCTGAACAGGGCATCTCTACCCACAAAGTATTCTTTGCCCTTAAAAGAGTACACAGTATCTTTGAACAGATCCGTCTCTGAGTAATCTGAACTTTTCACCTGCGCCACAGCTGTTGGAAATTTAATCGTTTGTCCGTTGCTAACTGCTTTCACATCACCATAGCCTACATCTATCCCCATTATAACCATAGCACTACCTCCTATCCGTTTTTTTCTTTTATATCCCCTCAAGTTTGTCATTTCAAGGCATTGATAGGCCTTTATGGGAGGTTATCGTCTATTATAGCTTCAAATAGGCTGCCAAAGACATTTAAAGACCTTAATGGGATATAATAGGAGGTTAAGGAACATCGTGTCCTATAATGGGATATTATTGACACATCCAAACCCGTTCACGGGAAGCGGCTGTTGGTTGGGAGACAAATACTTTATTTGTTATTTGTTAATTTGTATACAACGCATTTGTTGTAAACCAAACTTAGCTCTTTTCCCTTCGTCTCCACACGTCCTCTGCTTCGCTCTTCCTCTTTCGTTTCACCAACGGACAACTATCTTACAGAAGTGTGGCCATAGAAGGGAGAAGCCAAAGCTCCTTTTATTCGTGCTTGACTCAGTCTGCACCGAAGGAGTATGTTTAAAGAATGTGGAGGCAAGCCGTGAATAACAGAGTAAGAAGGTATGTAGCTGGAATGCTGTGGAATTCATGGAGACTGGGAATCAGTCATCCAACGGATTTCATCGTCAGCTGTGTAGAAAAGACCTTTTTCAACAAGTACGGCAAAAGGCTAACGGAAGAAGAATCAAAGAGACTAAAGAAGTGGATAAGCAAGGTAAGGAAAGAAGAATGGATAAAGTGGAACAGGTACAGAAAACGCATAGCCATGTGGCATGAAGAAACAGGTTTACCTAAAGAGATACTGGAAGAAATGGTGGAGTTAGGAATGCTAAAAGACAGCAGGGATTACAGAAAAAAGAAAAGCCTTCTTTGCAAACTTGGCAGGCTGATAAACCAGACAAAAGCTACTGAAACTGAAAATCAAGCTTCCAGCTACCGTTTTGGCTTACAAGGGTGGCCTTAGCATTAAACCTGGTCTTTTTCCTTTTACTCACAAGGTTCTTCAACCACACCGTCTTACCCTGGAACAGTTGTACAGCGGTACTGGGCGCAACACAAGCTCCCAGAATTTTCTTGGCAATAACCTTCTTGCAGTTGGGGCAGTAATAAGCTTTTGGTGTAACCCTAATAACACTTCCACATGCACAAATTCCGATACTGCTTTCCATTTGCCCGTTAATTTCAGTCCTTTTTAGGTTTTCTATTTCCTGTGACACAAAGTTAACGATCTCATCAATGAAAGCCTTTTTAGTCAACTGTTGATTTCTAATAGCGGTTAACTTCTCCTCCCACTTAGCCGTCATCTCAGGAGAAGCAAAAGGTCTATCTTTCACCTTCTCAATCAACTCATACCCCTTGGGAGTAGGCACAAGAGCTTTCTTCTGCTGGGTAAGATACTGATGTCTTTTAAGAGTCTCAATAATCTTAGCTCTTGTTGCAGCAGTACCAAGTCCCAACTTTTCCATAGCCTCCACAAGAGTACCTTCCGTATAGGAAGCAGGAGGTTGAGTTAGTTTTTTCTCTGTTTCAACCTTCTGGACCTTTACCTTCTCACCTCTCTCAACAGATGGTAAAATCTTATCCTCATCCTTCTTAAACAACTCCTTCCAGCCGTGATTAATCACCTGCTTCCCTT
>JALVZS010000234.1:0-2124 GCA_027022065.1 bacterium | reverse complement strand
CCGTAACCACCACGTTAGTTTCAAGGTACTCATACGGATCCATAAATGCAGCCACAAATCTTCTTTTGATAAGTTCATAAACCTTCTTTTCTGTATCCGTAGCCTCCTCAGGCACAGGAGCAAGTGGTATCAAGGCGTAGTGGTCAGTAACCTTAGCTGAATTAAACACGCCCTTCCCTGTTTTAAACACCTTCTGCACCAGATTGTCATATCCGAGCTTCTTCAACACTCCAGCTACCAACTTCTTGGTGGTCTTGCTTTCATCAAGATACTGGCTGTCAGTCCTTGGATAAGAAATGCACTTATACTGCTCGTAAAGTTTCTGAGCTATATCGAGAACCTTTTGAGCAGAAAGCCCGAGCTCCTTGTTGGCTTCCTTCTGCAAAGAATTGAGGGAATGAAGTGAAGGAGGAGCCTTTTTCCGTTTAGCCTTAGAAACCTTTTCAACTACCCCTACCCTACCCCTAACCTCCTCCACAATCTTTTGGGCCTCCTCCTGAGAAAGGCGCTTCTTGCCTGTATCAAGGACGGCTTCAAAACTACCCTTCTTATTGGCAAAGGTAGCCTTAACAAGGTAATACTCTTCTTGAACGAAGTTTTTTCTTTCAAGCTCTCTCTCCACAACGAGTCTAAGTACAGGAGTTTGAACTCTACCGATGCTCCACACTCCACTGTTAGCTCTCAAGGTAACGGCCCGAGAAAGGTTAATACCCACCAACCAATCGGCGTGTTGCCTTGCAAGAGCCTCCTGAAAAAGGGAGTCGAACTCACGTGCATCCTTCAAGTTATTCAACTCGCGCTTAACAACAGCAGGAGTAAGAGCTTCAGAAGACCAAAACCTCAAAACCTTCCCCTTGTAGCCAGCGTATGAATAAATCAACCTCTGAATAAGCTCCCCTTCCCTACCACAATCACCGAAGTTTATGACTGTATCAGCCTGCTTCAAAAGATCTGCAACTACTTTAAGCTGCTTTCTGGTTTTAGCCACAGGTCTATACTTAAACTTTTGAGGCACAACGGGCAACGTCTGCCACTCCCACTTTTTAGGGGCGATAGAATCCGTATCAATCTCCAGCAAATGTCCCACTGCCCACGTAATATAGTACTCCTTACCGTTAAGGTAACCGACAAAATAACCGTCCTTCTTTTCAACCTTATCCATAGCCTTTGCAATATCCTTAGCAACGGACGGCTTTTCAGCAACAATCACCACCATTTTAACACCTCAGGAGAAAAGATAAGGGACGAAACACCTTTTAACAAGATCTGTTTTTAAGAGACTTCAGTCTTTTGACAATGTAGGTCTTTTTATCCTTGGTAAACACTTCCCAGGATGGCAGGTTATTAATTTCCTGCATAGCTTTTCTAAGCTTATACCGGCAGTATCTTGGTTTTTTTCTAACCATATCCTCACTCCAGATAATAGCAGCAAGCTCATCAATATCAAAAGACTTCTTTCTACCGGGAGCAATATAACTGGAAAGGTAAGCAAGAAGGATAGAAGCGATACCCTTAAACCTAAACACATGCTGATCTATCTGAGGGATATACCCTGTAAAAGAACAACCAAAAATAGCACTCACGGCCAAAGGATTGAGCATAATCTTTAGTTTTTCATAGACCCTGTCACCCTTTTGAACACTGATAAAAACGTACTTCAAAAGCCTTGTGGTAAAAAGGGTTCTTCCTTTAACATCGTCGTGCTTGGTATAATACTCAACGTCAATGGTGCAGTTAGCAAGTCTCTTAAGGGAATCAAGGATAATCTTATAAGAAGACCCACCGATTTTAAGATTTCTCTCCTTAGCAATTTCATACAGAGAAGTATCCAACTCTCCACCCAAACCGTTCAAAACATTATCGCTAACCATAGGCGAACCTGGTGGCAACACAAGGTCAATCCCGCTTGCTTCTTCTTGAGTAGCATACTGTTTAACCTCTTCTCTTCGCTTATAAAAAATCCTGCAAACAGCAAGCAACGTCTTCAGTTCCTCCTCTGAAAACTGCTCAAACATATTGAAGTAAAAAGTAATCTTCTTGCAAATAAAGTAAAAAGAGCTGCTGCTTTTCTTCGAAAGGACAATACTGCCTACAGCCTGAGCTTTTCTTCTCTCCTTCTCGTTT
>JALVZS010000233.1 GCA_027022065.1 bacterium | reverse complement strand
AATTATTCCTGCGTTCTTCAGCCCTATAAGGGCTATGAAAAGTCCTATGCCCACTGAAGAGGCGTAAAGCAGGGTTGTGGGAATGCTGTTTATCAGCGTGTTTCTCACTTTGGAAACGGTTAGGGCTATAAATATAAGCCCTTCAATGAAGACCGCTCCCAGGGCAACCTGCCAGGAGTATCCCATTCCCTTGACCACACCAAAGGTAAAGTATGCGTTGAGCCCCATTCCAGGGGCTAGGGCGAAGGGGTATTTTGCGTAAAATCCCATAATGGCAGTGGCTATGGCGGAGGCTACGCAGGTTGCGAAGGTTGCCCCTTCCTTTGGAACGCCTGCCATGGAGAGTATCTGGGGATTCACGAGGATTATATAGGCCATGGTGAAGAAGATAGTTAGGCCTGCTCTAATCTCTCTTTTCCAGTCCGCATCCATGCCCAAAGGTATAGAGGAACGGGTTGCTTTAGTCAAAGCCATATTTTACTAAATAGAAGTCAAAAATCTTAGGAGGTGTTAGTGGTGAGGTGGCTGTTGAGTCTCTTGTTGATTGTGGGTATTACCTGTGCGTCCTTTGCCAAGGTCCCCGTGGGGATTGAGAAAAAGGTTAAGGAGATAGTGGGTAATAGGGCAAAGATACTTGCCGTTGAGCCTCTTCCTGTTAAGGGTCTCTACATGGTGTTTCTGAAGGGGAACAGAGGTGTTGGTGGCTTTATGATGACGAAGGATGGGAAGTATCTGATAGTGGGAAGGCTTCTTGATGTGACCAATGCTAAGCAGCCTGTGGACATAATAGGTAAGATCGCAAAGGAGAAGGGTTACATAAAGCCCCCTCAGCCTAAAAAGGTTGATATGTCAAAGATAAAGCTTAGCGAGAAGGATAGGGTGGGGAGTAAAAAGGCACCTTCCATAGTGCTCTTTTTTGATCCCACATGCCCCTTCTGCAAGAGGGAGCTTTACACCTTGAGGGATATGGTGAATAAAGGTGAGATTTCCTTCTATCCCAAGTACTTCATTGTTCATGGTCCTGCTGCACGCAAAAAGGCCGAAGAGGCGGAGTGCATAAGAGAGGCTTATGGCAACAAGGCTTACTTTGACTATCTGCTTGAGGGAAAGAAACCTAAAAAAGCTCCTAAGTGCAATAAAGAGGCCATATCAAAGCGTATAGACAGGGATATAAAAGAGGCCAGGGAGATTGGAGTTAGGGGAACTCCCACTTGGATTTACCAGGGTAAGATGTATGTGGGTTACAGGCCTGAGAGCGAGATTAAGAGCATTATTGACAAGGGTAAAGGCAAGAAATTAAATAATAGCAAGAGCAAGTAAACAAAAACTGGGAGAGGGTCTGGCGATGCTTAAAGAGCTGGTTGAGACCATGGCAAAGGCGATGGTGGAAAAGCCCGAGGAAGTTAAGGTAAACGAAATTGATGGTGCAAGAACCGTGGTTTTAGAGCTTAAGGTGGCTCCGGAGGATCTGGGAAGGGTCATCGGAAAAGAGGGCGTTAGAGCTAAGGCTATGAGAACCATTATTAACGCTGCCAACAAAAACAGGGAGAAGAGGTATATTCTGGAGATTATAGGGTAGGGGAGTTCCCCTACCCGTTAATCTATTTCCAATGGCGGGTTGAAAACTGCCCACTCTTTTTTAGCGGCATCTTTGATAATAACCTTTCTTCCCTCAACTTTTATTCTACCCTCTGCGATGAGCTTTATAGCCATGGGATAGATCTTGTGCTCGCACTTTAAGATCCTTGCTGCCAGCGTGTCTTCGTCGTCATCGTCAAACACAGGCACGGCAGCCTGAATGATTATGGGCCCAGAATCTACGCCTTCATCTACGAAGTGCACAGTGCATCCTGAGATCTTAACGCCATGGTTAACTGCCTGTCCCTGCCCGTGCAACCCGGGAAAGGAAGGAAGGAGGGCGGGGTGTATGTTTATGATCCTGCCTCTGAACCTATTTACGAAGTAGGGACTCAGGATCCGCATGAATCCCGCAAGACATATGAGGTCCACATTCCTCTTCTCAAGTTCATCTCCCATGGCCTTTTCAAAGGACTCCTTGCCGGGAAACGCCTTGGGATCTATGAACAACGCCTCTATCCCATGTTTTTTCGCCCTCTCCAACCCATAGGCCACCTTTTTGTCCGATATGACCACAACCACCTCAGCAGGTATCTTCTTCTGCTCACAGTGGTCTATTATTGACTGAAGGTTTGTTCCCCTTCCTGATATAAGAACACCCAGCCTCAGAATCTTCCCTCCCATATCAGCACCTCCCCCTCTCCTTTTATAACCTCTCCTATAAAAACGGGATCTTCCCCGCTGTTTTTCAGAACCTCAAAGGCCTTGTCTGCATCCTCCTTATCGCATACAATCAGCATTCCGATACCCATGTTGAAGGTGCGAAACATCTCTTCTTCCGGCACTTCTCCCCACTTTTCTATAAGCCTGAAGACAGCGGGCACTTCCCAGGCGTCTTTGTAGAGGCATAAAGATACGCCGCTTTTCAGAAGCCTTTTGGGCTTTTCCAGAAGCCCTCCGCCTGTAATGTGCGCTATTCCCTTGCACTTTATACCTGCCTTTTTTAGTGCTTTAACAGCCTTTACATATATCCTTGTTGGTGTGAGAAGCTCTTCTCCTATGGTTTTCCCCAGCTCTTCAATGTAGGCATCCACCTTCAGTCCCATTTTCTCAAAGACCACCTTTCTAGCGAGGGAGTAGCCGTTGCTGTGTAGTCCACTTGATAGAAGTCCTATGACAATATCCTGTTCTTTTAGCGAGGGCTTTATAACATCGCTTTCTTCACAAACTCCCACACAAAAGCCGGCAAGCTCATATTCTCCCTCTTTGTAAAAGCCGGGCATCTCAGCCGTTTCTCCTCCTATCAGGGAACACTCCGCTTCTTTGCACCCCTCTGCGATGCCCTTCACCACTTCTGTATATATACGCTCATCAAGCCTGCCGCAGGCGAAGTAGTCCAGAAATATGATGGGCTCTAGTCCAGTTGTTATGAGATCGTTTGCGTTCATAGCCACAAGATCAATTCCCACAGTGTCGTGTTTGTCCATCATGAATGCTATTTTTAGCTTTGTCCCCACTCCGTCTGTTGTTGCTCCAAATACGGGCCTTTTGTAGCCCTCTATCTTGAAAAGCCCAGCGTAGCCACCTATGCCCGAAAGCACCTCTTTCCTTAAGGTTTGTCTGGCTATTTCAGATATCTCTTTTACCAGCCTGTCTGCCTTTTCTATGTCCACACCGGCGTCCTTGTACCTCATCCCGCCTCCCTCTTTATCCCGTAAGCCTTCATCTTTTTATAAAGGTGGCTTCTTTCTATACCCAATTCTTCTGCGGTTTTTGATATGTTCCAATCGTTCTTCTTTAGCATTCTTATTATAAACTCCTTCTCAAAGGCCTCTTTTGCCTCTTTGAGGTTTTTGGCCTCTAAGATAGTCTTTGCCCCTGAACCTAGAGGATACGGCAAATCGCTTTCCTCAATAATCTCCTTTTGAACGGTGATCACCAGTCTCTCCATCAGGTTTTTAAGTTCCCTCACATTGCCCGGCCAATCATAGCTCATGAGTATCTTTAAGGCTGAGGGAGATATATCTTTCACCTCCTTGCGGTACTTCTGGGAAAATTCCCTCAAGAAGTGTCTTGCGAGAAGGGGTATGTCCTCTTTTCTCTCTCTTAGGGGAGGAACATGTAAGGGAAACACATTGAGCCTGTAAAACAGCTCATGCCTGAATCTTCCCTCTTCCACCTCTTTCTCAAGGTCCTTGTTGGTTGAGGCGATAACTCTTATGTCAATCTCTATCTCTCTGCTTCCACCCAGCCTCTCTATCTTCAGCTCCTCAAGGGCCCTAAGCACCTTTGCCTGGACCCTGAGGTTCATGTCCGCAACCTCGTCAAAGTAGAGGGTTCCTTCGTGGGCCATTTCAAACTTGCCCTTTTTCCCTGTGTTAAACGGAGGAATCCCAGGCTCGCATCCGAAAAGCTCCACCTCCAGATGCTCCTCTGAAAGTGTAGCACAGTTGACCACCACGAAAGGCCCTTCCTTTCTAGGGGATAGCTCGTGAATCTTTCTGGCAACAAGCTCCTTTCCCGTTCCAGACTCTCCGTATATGAGCACCCAGCAATCCGTTGGTGCCACAAGCTCTATGTTCCTTATCAGCTCCTTTGTTTTCGGGCTTTCTCCTATAATTTCTTTCTTCTCCTTTTCTTTGAAGGAGCGAAGCTGCTGCTTCAGGCGGGCATCCTCTAGCGCCTTCTCCACTTTTAGTAGGAATCTTTCAAGATCTAAGGGTTTTTCTATAAAGTCGTAGGCTCCAAGCTTTACAGCCTTAATTGCGGTTTCTATGGTTCCATGGCCTGAGATGATGAGTACAGGCAAAAAGGGGTACTTCTGCTTCAGTTGTCCCAGCACCTCTATTCCATCTATACCCTCAAGCCACACATCAAGGATGACAAGATCGGGAAGCTCCTTTTCCACAAGCTTTAATGCTTCTTCTCCCGTGGTTACCCCTACGGTTCTGTAGCCTTCATCTTCCAGAACATCCCTTATGCTGGAGAGCACATCGGGTTCATCATCAACTATGAGTATAAACTCCTTCAAGCTGCCTCCCTATAAGGTAGCTCAATGGTAAATACGGTGCCTTTTGGGGTGTTGTCCCTTACCCTTATATATCCCCCGTGGTCTGCAATGATCCTGTCCACTATGGCAAGCCCAAGGCCTGTGCCGCCCTTTCTCTTTGAGAAGTAGGGTTGAAATAGCTTGTCTTTGTACTCATCGGGAATGCCGCAGCCTGTGTCTGCCACCTCTATAACAACTGTTCTCTTTTCTGGGTTAAAATAGGCACTTATTGAAATTTTGCCCTTTCCATCTATGGCGTGAATGGCGTTGTCAATGAGGTTCAAGAACACCCTCTTCATCTGCTCCCTGTCCAAAAGCAGCTTTTTAGGGAGATTTTCCGAGAAATGCACCTCAAAGTCAACCTTCTTGTTTTCCCTGTACATCTCTATGCTTTCCTGAACGATTTCCTTCAAATCGCATGGGGCAAGCTCTATTTCAGGCAATTTTGCAAACCTGGAGAATGCATCCACCATTTTCTTTATGCTCTGCACGGACTTTACTATGGCGTCCGACGACTTCTCTATAGCTTCCCTGTCCGCATCTGTTAGCTGCTTTTTTGAGATTTTCCTCTTTATCCTCTGTGCGGAAAGTCCTATGGGTGTGAGGGGATTCTTTATCTCGTGAGCCATGCGTCTTGCTACCTCTTCCCATGCTTGGGCTCTTTGGGCCTTTACAAGCTCAGTTATGTCTTCAAGCACTATAACTGTGCCTGCCCACTTTTTGTCTTTGCCCTTTATTGTGGTTGCACTTACCAAGAGGTGTTTGGTTCCACCTTTGTGGATGGTGATCTCCCTTTTCTCAACAGGAACAGGCTCCCTGGCGATTTCCTTTACAATCTCGTAAAGCTCTTCATACTCAGGTCTTGAGAGGGCTTCCCAGTATCTTTTTCCCACTATATTTTCCTCAAGCCCTAGTATCTGTTTGGCTGAGGAGTTCACCGTTGTTATGGTTCCGTCCCTGTCTATGGAGATTACTCCTGTTGCCACGCTTTCTATCACTGCTTCTATGAAAGCCTTTCTTTCTTCTATCTCCCTTCTGTTGGCCTCAAGCTCCATTATCATGCGGTTGAACGAGCGCATGAGCTGTCCTAGCTCGTCCCTTCCCCTTGCCTCAACCCTAACACTCAGGTTCCCTTTGGAAACCTCTTCCGTGGCCATCATGAGCTTTTCCAGAGGAGAGGTTACAGTCTTTGCCATCTGCAAGGCAAACCAGGCAGATGAAAAGATTATCAAGGCACT
>JALVZS010000232.1 GCA_027022065.1 bacterium | reverse complement strand
CTTATAGATAAGTACGGATGTGAGGTTATAGCCTTCTCGGCGGATGTGGGGCAGCAGGAGGATCTTGAAGAGGTTAAAAGAAAAGCGGAAAAAACAGGGGCATCCAAGGTTTACCTTCTGGATCTCAAAGAGGAGTTTATAAAGGACTACTGTTTTAAGGCGCTAAAAGCCCAGGCTCTTTACGAGGGTAAGTATCCCCTAGGAACTGCTCTAAACAGGCCTCTTATAGCCAAGTACCTCGTGGAGATTGCGGAAAAAGAGGGAGCAGATGCCGTGGTTCACGGTGCAACGGGCAAAGGCAATGACCAGGTGAGATTTGAGGTGGGAGTTATGGCCCTAAATCCCGACCTCAAGATACTTGCTCCTGTAAGGGATTGGGAATTTAAGTCCAGAGAAGAAGAAATAGAATACGCCCAGAAGCACAACATACCCGTGGAGGTGACGAAGGAGAAGCCCTACTCCATAGATAGGAACCTTTGGAGCATCTCAATAGAGTGCGGTGTCCTGGAAGATCCTTGGCAGGAACCTCCAGAGGATGCCTTTCTTATAACGAAATCTCCAAAAGAGACTCCGGATGAGCCAGAGTATGTAACTGTGGGCTTTGAGAAGGGAATACCTGTTTCCGTAAATGGAGAAAAACTAGATCCGGTTGCACTTGTTACCAAGCTCAACGAAACAGGGGCAAGGCATGGAGTAGGTAGAATAGACATGGTGGAGGATAGGCTCGTTGGGATCAAATCTAGAGAGGTTTATGAGGCTCCAGGTGCGACCATACTTTATGTAGCCCATAGAGAGCTTGAGCACATGTGCCTGGACAGGGAAACATTTAGACTTAAAGAGTATCTGGCGATAAAATATGCCGACCTCGTTTACTACGGATTGTGGTTCTCACCTGCAAGGGAAGCCCTTGACGCCTTCATGGATAAAGCAAATGAAAACCTCACTGGCGAGGTAAAAATAAAGCTCTTTAAGGGACAGGCTATACCTGTAGGCAGGAAATCCCCCTATGCCATATACGAGTACACCCTCGCCACTTACGATGAGAAGGATGCCTTTGAACACAAGCTAGGAGAGGGCTTCTGCAAGATCTGGGGACTTCCCTACTCGGTGCTGGCAAGAAAAAAAAGGAGGTAGGGGAGATCCCCCTACTCCTCTACCTCCACCTTTATCTCCTTGGGCCTGGCCTCCTCAATCTTCGGCAGCTCTATCTCAAGCACACCGTTTTTGAACTTGGCCTTAACCTCGTCGGGCTTTATCTGAACAGGTAGCCTTATGCTTCTCACAAACTTTCCAAATGACCTCTCGCTGTAATAGTAGTTGTCTTCTTTCACTTCCTCCTCTTTCTTCTTCTCACCCTTTATGACAAGCTCGTTTTCCCTAACCGTAATCTCAATATCATCCTTACTCACGCCAGGAAGCTCGGCCTTAACCACTATTTTGTCTCCCGCATCATACACATCCAAAAGCGGAAAACCTATACCCTCCTGCACACCCAGAGCAGGGAACCTATCCTCTCCAAAGAACTCTTCAAACATCCTATCAATTTCCCTTCTGAACCTATCTATCTCCCTTCCTGGGAACCACCTCACCAGTGCCATGGCCCCTCACCTCCTTCCTAAGGTTTTTTTTCAGCTTCCGTTAATTATAATGGTGCCATGGCCCCAGTATGTCAAGAGTTGAGCTAAGAAAATTTTAGTATATTATTGTCAAGTTTTGAGGAGTCCCCTAACCCTCTCAACGATCTTGGGAAGCACCTCTCCTGCCTTTCCTTGGCAGAATACATCGGTAATGGTGTTAGTGAGGGGTGTGGGTTCAAGGTTCACCTCTATTATCTTTGCTCCAGAGGCCTTGGCCTCCTCAGGAATGCTTGCTGCGGGATATACCTGAGCGGAGGTTCCCACAACCAAGAGAACATCAGCCCTTCTTGCAAGCTCAAAGGACTCTCTAAGCGCATCCGGAGGTATGGGCTCTCCAAAAAATACAATATCGGGCTTCAGCACCCCTCCACAGGTGCACCTAGGGGGTATCTTCTTTAGATCCACATCATCCACCTTGTAGCTTCTGCCACAGTCAAGGCAGGTTAGAGTTTCTCCTGTTCCGTGGAACTCTATCACCTTTCTACTACCAGCCCTTTGGTGAAGTGCATCCACATTTTGGGTGATAACGGCGGTGCACTTTCCCAAGTCCTCAAGCTCCTTCAAAGCGTAATGAGCAGGATTGGGCTTTGCAGAAAGCACAATTTCATAAAGCTCCGCCAGCATCCTCCAAACCTTTTCAGGATCCCTCATAAAGGAGCTTATATGGGCGTACTCCATGGGATCGTATTTTGTCCAAAGACCCTGAGAGCCTCTAAATGCAGGAATACCGCTTTCCACAGAGATCCCTGCTCCGGTAAGGGCTATCACGCACTTTGATCCTGCTATTATTTCAGCAGCCCTTTCAATCTCTTTCATACCCCTTCACCCCTACTTGAGCTTTTCCATAACGGCCCTAACTTTACCCTCCATGGTAAGCTGTTTATCTCTCCTGTCGTCTACCCTAAGGCTCGTCACCACCCTTTGTATGCCCTCTTTAAAAAGGACCTCGTGCATCTTCCTGGTAACCTCAAAGATCTTATCTACATCCCCCTCAACTATGGTGCCCATGGGAGTTAGCTGGTACTTCAAACCGGACTCCTCCAATACCTTATGGACCTTGGCAACATAGGCGGAAAGGGAAGGAGACCCCGTTCCCAAAGGCGTTATAACTATCTCTGCTACAGCCATGTTATCACCTCCCCTTTTTCTTCTCTTTTTCAACCTTCTTCTCCAGCTCACTTACAAGATCCCTAACATAAGCTGCCTTTTTGTGATTTGGATACTTAACGAGGAACTCCTTGTAGTACGCAAGGGCGTTGGGATAGTCTCCCTCTTCGTAGTAGCAGGTTGCCAGCATAAAGAGGGCCTCATCTGCCAAGCCGTTTCCAGGATAGTAGGTAACAATGTCGTTGAACCTCTTTATGGCTTCCTTGAGATTGCCGTGGTGATACTCCCTCATACCCTCATCATAGAGCTGTGCAGCGGGATTGAGTATGTCCACCCTCATACTCTGCCCGCTGTAAGTGCAACCAATAAGAAATGCCAGAAAGACAAGGATGCATCTCTTCATAACACCCTCCTAAATTACAGAAAAGTTACGGTTTCCCAAAAGCCATCTGGTTCAAAAGGAACAACCACACATCTTGTCCCCACAAGCTTTTCTATTGCCTCCGGTTTCATATCGTCAATTGTCAACCTGTCCTCATTCAGAAGCACATCCGAAATTACAAAGGCCTTTTTTCCATTGTTCTTCCTGAGAGCACTCACTATATCCTCTCCCACCAAAAGCCCTGCAACATCAACACTCTTTCCAAAGAAGCGATTTTCAACGGCTATGACCTCAAAGCCTCTAGCTCCTGCGAGCTTCAGAGCCTCTCTAAGAAAGGGAGTGAAGGCACATCCCGTAACAAAAGTATAGGGGAGGTCTTTATTCAAAGAGGTTAATTTAGCGAGGAAGCTTGCTATCATCCCCACCCCATCTTCAAGCTGGTAAAGCCCTTCATAAAAGTCCAGTGGAGGAATGGGCCTTCCTGCTTTTATAAAAAACTCATCCGCTGGGAAGACAAATCTAGTTCCCAGCTCCTTTAAAAAAACCTCCCCCATGGGGACTATTATGTCTAGCACTTTCTGCGCCTCTTTTATCCCAACTCCCTTTAAAGGATACAGGCCTTTCCTGTATTTGGTCAAACCCACAGGAACAACCGCCACAGAAAGAACACCAGGATACAACTCCGCAAGGTCCATAACAGTCTTTCTCAAAACCTCCCCATCATTTATTCCTGGACAGACAACTATCTGCGCATGGACTTTAATCCCCATACCGCATAGCCTCTTTAAACCATCCATGATATACGCTGCTTCTTCATTTCCCATTATAAAAGCCCTTACCTCTGGATCCGTTGCATGAACAGAAACGTAAAGGGGAGACAACCTCTGTTTTCCTATCCTCTGGTAGTCTTCCTCTTTCATGCCTACAAGGGTTATGTAGTTGCCGTAAAGAAAAGATAGCCTATAATCATCGTCCTTAAGGTAAAGTGATGGCCTCAATCCCTTAGGCATCTGATCCATGAAGCAGAAGATACACCTGCATCTACACCTTTTGGGCTTTATCTGCTCCACCTCAATGCCTAAAGGTTCCTCTTCCCTTTCCACTTCAAAGATGTAGATGCCATCCTCCGTTTCAACCTCCACCTCCAGATACCCGTCGGAGGAGAGAAAGAGAAAATCCAGATAATCTCTCACATCTTCACCGTTTATCCTAAGCAGCTTATGGCCAGGCCTTATTCCAAGCTCACAAGCAATGCTACCGGGCTGAACCCTCACCACCTTTACCGCCACTGTTCAGAAACTCCCTTCCTCTCTTGTAATAGAGATAGCCAGAGGTAACGGTGAAGATCAAAGTTACAATGTAAAGGATGCGAAGAAGAACCTCTGGGGGGTTACCCTCCACCTTTGAAAGCAAAACTGCAAGAACGGTCAGGACCTGAAAAAAGGTGGTAAGCTTTCCAGCAAGTATAGGTTCTATCTTCAAATTTCCATTACCAAATAGCTTCAGCAAAACCACCCCACCCACCATGAGCACATCTCTGCTTATCACAACAACGGCAAGCCAAGGAGGAACAAGCCCCTGCTCAGACAGCACCAAAAAGGCGGAATCCATAAGCACCTTATCCGAAAGAGGATCAAGAGCTGCCCCTAAGGCCGTCTTTTGGTTAAGCCTTCTTGCGAAATATCCATCCAGCACATCGGTAACAGCCGCAATAAAGAATGTGAGCAGTGCAAGTTTCCACCATTTGTAGATCATGAAGGTGATAAATACAGGAACAAGCAACATACGGAATATGGTAAGTTGATTGGGAACGGTAAGGAGGGTTCTAGTCATTCACAAGGCTCCTTATGATCTCTTTCATCTTTTCCAAGGCCTTTCCCCTGTGGCTTATCTTGTTCTTTTCACTTCTTGTTAGCTCCGCCATGGTCTTTCCATACTTGGGAAGGTAGAATATGGGATCATAGCCAAACCCATGACTCCCCCTGGGCTCTGTAGTTATGTACCCCTCACAAACGCCCTCTGCCACATACTTTTCAAACTCAGGAGGAACCACCAGAACCATACAGCACCTGAACCTGGCACTTCTTTCCTTAGAGGGCACATTTTCCAGAAGGGACAGTAGCTTTTTATTCCTTTCCGCATCGGTGATGCCTTCTCCCCCGAATCTTGCAGATCTCACCCCGGGCTTGCCTCCCAGGGCATCCACCTCAAGGCCTGAATCATCGGCGAGGGCAGGAAGCCCTGTAGCTTTGGCAACGGTGAAGGCCTTTATAAAGGCGTTCTCCTCAAAGCTCTTTCCCGTTTCCTCTATGGGGGGTATCTTGTCCTCAGGAAAGTCCAGAATGGAAAGCACCTCCAGTCCCTTTACATCCGATAAAAACTCTTTAATCTCAGCGATTTTCCCCTTATTTTTAGTGGCCAGCACCAGCTTCACCAAACCACCTCCCTCGTTGCTAAAGAGTGGCTTATCTAATATAAATGCCATAAAGAACAGTTGCAACGAGAGGTACATCATGAGGCTAAGTGAGAAGATGATAAACTATTTGGCATCCAGTGTGGCATCCAAACTGGCAAAGGCCCAGCTTGTTGATGAAGAACAGGTAGATAAGGTGGCAAAGATCGTCAAGAGGGTTATAACGGAAGATGTAGAGAGGGAAAAAAGAATTGATGAAGAAGTTCACAAGCTGCTTCGCTCCCATATAAGGGAGATTGAGGAACACGGTGTCAGCTACCACAAGATGTTCATGATGA
>JALVZS010000231.1 GCA_027022065.1 bacterium | reverse complement strand
AGATGCGAAAAAACTCTTTATCTCAGGCTCCCTGTCAATAAACAGGGAAATCCCCTGAAGCAGTAGAGGAAGCATCACAAAGAAAAACAGCCTGCTCCAGATGGAATGAGAAAGACAGTAGAGTACTCCAGAGGTAGAAAGCACTGATATGGCAAGGCCTAGGCGGTCAAGCCCCAAAAGCCTGGAGGCCTCCCACACACCGATAACGGAAACGAAAAGAGCCAGTGTGAAAAGAAAAACCGGCGTGTGTGCGAATAAGGAAAAGGCCACTAAGGCAATGGCTATTACGGCCGTGATCCAGCGCCTTTTCAGCTCCTCGCTCATATCCCTTCCGCTATGGCGTCCCCCATCTCCCTGGTAGAAACTTTTTTCTCTCCCTCTTTCCCCCTGTAGAGATCCGCCGTTCTGAATCCCTCATCCAGTACTTGAGAAACCGCCCTTTCAACGGCATCGGCGGCCTCTTTAAGGTTGAAGGAGTACCTCAGCATCATGGCAGCAGAAAGGATCATGGCACAGGGGTTAGCTATACCCATTCCCGCTATGTCCGGAGCAGAGCCGTGAACAGGCTCGTAAAGCCCTTTACCGTCTCCAAGGCTTGCAGAGGGAAGCATACCTATAGAGCCAGTAAGCATAGCAGCTTCATCTGAAAGGATGTCTCCAAACATGTTGCCGGCAAGTATAACATCAAACTGATGGGGATCCCTTATGAGCTGCATGGATGCGTTGTCCACGTAAAGGTGCCTCAGCTCCACCTCTGGATAGTCCTTCGCAACCTCCTCCACCACTTGGCGCCAAAGCACCATGGAGGTAAGCACATTAGCCTTGTCTATGGACGCAACCCTTTTGCTCCTCTTAAGTGCAGCGTCAAAAGCTACTCTAGCAATCCTTCTTATCTCCCAGTCGTAGTAAACGAGCGTGTCCACGCCCTTTTTATGACCGTTTTCCTCAAATATCCCTTTGGGCTGTCCAAAGTATATTCCTCCCGTAAGCTCCCTAACAACCAGTATGTCAAAGCCCTTATCCCCAAGCACCTCCCTCTTCAGAGGAGAGGAATCTATAAGAGCGGGAAAGACTATGGCAGGTCTCAGGTTTGCAAAAAGCTCGTATCTTTTCCTTATGGGAAGAAGGGCTGCACGCTCAGGCTGCTTATCAGGTGGCAGGCTCTCCCACTTGGGTCCTCCCACTGCACCAAAGAGTATAGCATCCGCCCAATCGCATACTTCTTTAGTTTCATCGGGGAAGGCATCCCCTTTGGCATCTATAGCAACCCCACCTATTAAGGCCTCTTTGTACTCAAATTCCACATTGAACTTTGATGAAACCCTATCAAGCACCTTTAACGCCTCATCCATAACCTCTGGCCCTATCCCATCTCCCGGAAGAACGGCCACCTTGAACATCATATCAAGCCCCCTTCTGCTGTAGTCTCTTTCTCACAAAAGGTATTAGCCCTCCTGAAGTTAAGAGGTTCATCATAAATTCAGGAAGCGGCTCAAAGGAGTACTCCTCGTTTTTCGTTAAATTTTTTATAACGCCCTTCTCCAGAAAGATCTCCAGCTCGTCCCCTTCATCAATTTTGTCCACCGCACCGGGAGCCTCTATTATGGGAAGCCCCGTGTTTATGGCGTTTCTGTAGAAGATCCTGGCAAAGCTTTTGGCAACAACGCAGGAAACCCCTGCATACTTTATGGCTATGGGAGCAT
>JALVZS010000230.1 GCA_027022065.1 bacterium | reverse complement strand
GAACTAGATTTGTCTTCCCAGCGGAAGATGTAGAGAGGGAAAAAAGAATTGATGAAGAAGTTCACAAGCTGCTTCGCTCCCATATAAGGGAGATTGAGGAACACGGCGTCAGCTACCACAAGATGTTCATGATGATAAAGCAGAAGCTGGCGAAGGAGAGAGGTTTGAAGCTATGATGAGCAGAGAGAGAATATTTCACCTTGCGGACCAGATCATAGAGAGGATGAAGGATCAAGGCATAGAGATAAAGGACTACAGGAAAGTGAGAAGCACAATTATTTCTGCCTTTACGGAGGAGATGCGTTTCTTTGAGTCCCTTGATGCAGAGGCAAGGGAAAGAATATCCCGCATGAGAAAGCAACCTCCAGAGGGAAGCCCAGAGTGGCAGGCCTTGTATGAGAAGTTTTTTGATGAAGCCTTCTCCAAGAGAGTGAGGGTATGAAGAGACTTGCCCTAATCATTTTGGTAATCTCCTTAACTTCGTGCACCTCTCTTTTAAGCATGCTCAAAGAGGAGAAGGAAAACATAACCGTAAAATCTCCCCAAACCCTCTTTCAGTCAGCCCAAAGGGCCATGGCCCACAAGAACTACAAAGAGGCCGAGGAGAAGTTCAAAAAGCTCCTTGAAATCAGCTCGCAAAACAGGATGGCGGAAACGGCAAGGCTTGGACTTGCAGAGGCCTATTACAAAAACGGAGATTATGAGGAGGCCGCCGCTGTTTATCAGGATTATCTAAAACTCCATCCCCTAAGCCCCAACTCTGACTATGTGCAGTTTAAGCTTGCCATGTGCTACTATAAGCTTATGCTTCCACCCTATAAGGATCAAACCTACACCTTTAAGGCCCTTGAAGCCTTTAAAAAACTCATAAGGCTTTACCCCAGAAGCCCATGGGTTGCCAGGGCAAGGGAAAAGATAGCCGAATGCGAGGAAAGGCTTGCCCAGCACGACATATACGTCGGCAAGTACTACTACAAGATCAAGAAGTACAAGTCTGCAAAAATGCGCTTCCAGTGGGCCTTCAATAAAGCTTCAAATCCAGAAACCGCGGCTGAAGCCTTATACTGGTTGGGTAAAACCTACGAGGCCATGGGCAACAAGAAAAAAGCGATGGAATGTTACTCCGAAATCCTCAAGGATTTTGGCATGTGGGAGGATGTAGATAAGGCTGAAGAGGCTCTAACTGATCTAAAGACTGGCAGGAAGCACAAGAAGAAGCTCTGGATACTGCCATGGTTCTAACCCCATTTGACTGGATGGTTTTGGTTCTCGTGCTCTTCTTTAGCATCTCAGGCTTCATGAAGGGCTTTATAAGGGAGGTCATCACCTTAATAAGCCATGTAGCCGCTCTGGTGCTTTCCTTCAAGTACTACGATCAGCTTTTCGGCTATATAAAGGGCGCAGTTCCAAAGGGGTATGAAGCTACAGGCGAGGTTGTGAGCTTCGTAATAATATATGTGGCAGTTGTATTTGTTATGTTCCTTCTAGAAAAGTTGTTCACAGGGACACTAAAGACCCTCAAGCTTAACATACTGAATCGCATTCTAGGGCTTGCATTTGGAGCAATGAAGGGGCTATTTATAGCTAGTGTGATATTTATAATCTCGGTAACCTTCTTCCCAAAATCGGAAAAGGCGTTGAGTAAATCAAAGAGCTATCCCATTGTAAAAAGGTTTAGTGAAGTGATTGTAAGGTTGTCATCTGAAAAGTTCAGGAATAATTTTATAAACAGAGAGTTCGCAAAGGCCCTAGGAAAAGAAACCTAAGGAGGCAAAAATGGTGAGAAAACCAGCAGTTGCAGGGTATTTCTATCCCAAAGATCCCATAAGGTTGCTTGAAATGATAGAGCAGCTTATGCCTAAAAAGGCTTTCCATAGAGTAAAGGCAAAGGCGGTTGTATCTCCTCATGCGGGATACATGTACTCTGGTTATGTGGCGGCAGAAGTCTTCTCAAGGGTGGCTATACCTGAGAGCATTATAATAATGGGACCAAACCACACGGGAGTTGGTGCTCCAATAGCTGTTATGGATAAAGGAGTATGGCTCATGCCCCTTGGGGATGTCTCTATAGATGAGGAGTTGGCTCTGTTCATACTTGAAAAGGTGCCCTCTGCAGAGGCAGACTATACGGCCCACCTTGCTGAGCACTCCATTGAGGTGCAGATACCCATAATTCAGTATTTCAGAAAAGACATAAAGATAGTGCCCATCGTTATAGGCACAAGGAGCCTTGATGAATGCAAGATATTGGGAAGTGCCATAGCAGAAGCATTAAAAGAAAGCGGGAAAGAAGCCCTTATTGTGGCAAGTACAGACTTCACCCACTACGAGACCCAGAAATCAGCAGCTACCAAGGATCAAATGGCCATATCTGCCATATTGGAGCTTGACCCAGACAAGCTCTACCAAACCGTGTTTTCCCACAACATAACTATGTGCGGAGTTATGCCCACAGTTGCAGCAATTGAAGCGGCAAAGGAGCTGGGAGCCACAAAGGCAGAGCTGGTGAGGTACATGACCTCTGGAGATGTTACGGGGGATTATCAGCAGGTTGTGGGATATGCAGGCATCATAATAGAATAGGTAGTGTCCTAAGGAAGCTTACAAAACGGCCGTTGTAGCTTAAAAGGTAGGCTAAAATCTCAACCCCTTTCTCTTTTGCTTCTTTTAAGGATTTTGAAAACTCTGGATCGGTTTCCCAGTTGGGAGAAAAGCACTGGGCATCCCTTCTGAACACAAGAAAAAGTACCGCTGCTCTTTCTCCCCTTTCAGCAACAAGCTTCAGCTCCTCTATGTGCCTTCTTCCCCTTTCGGTGGGTGCATCTGGGAAAAGAGCAGTGCCGTCTTTTGCTAGCGTGCAGCCCTTCACCTCAAGCCAGATGGGACCAAGTTCTGTCTGAAGCACAAAATCTATCCTGCTTATACCCAACTTCACCTCCCTTTTGTAAGAGGTGATCCCCCAGGGAAGAAATCCGCTTTCTATAAGCGCCTGAGCAATGGTGCTGTGATAGCCAGAGTGGACAAATACCCATCCACCACCAGACATAGCCGCAATTACATCCCAGGAGGTCTTCCGAGAAGACCCAGAAGCCCTTTTAAGAAGCACTCTATTTCCAGGGTATATCAGCTCCTTCAGCCTTCCAGGATCGTGAAGATGTGCATAATCCACAAGTCCATTACGCTTGAATGAAATCAGAAACCTGTTTTCCCTTCTTACAACCTCTCCCTCAAACGGAGCTTCAACGGTTATGAGCCCTTGCGGCAATTGGCACAGATCCCTTTTATGTAGAGTTCCACCCTGCTAATCTCAAACCCCTCCGGCACAGCACCTGACACATCCAGCTTCACATCCCAGAGATCATACACCCTTCCACAGGACTCGCACTTAAAGTGGGCATGGGGTTGCACATTGATATCGTATCTGGTCTCCCTCTCACCGATGGTGAGAACAGCGACAAGCCCCTTTTCGGCAAAGAGATTCAAGGTGTTGTATATGGTGGTTTTGGAAAGGGTGGGGATCTCTGCACTCAACCCTCTGTAGATCATATCAACCGTGGGATGCACTTTGTTCTCCATGAGGTATTTCAGTATCTTCAGCCTGTGGTAGGATGGCTGAATCCCCTTTTCCTTCAATATGTTCCTAAGATCTTCTACCCTCGTGTTCTCCACAGTTCGCCTCCTTTAACTTTGTATTTAATACAAGAAGCCATAAAAATCAATAAGCTCCCATTTTCTCTTACACATCCTCAAAGAAAATTGCAGCTTGCCCCTTCTTCGGCCTTTTAAGTCTTTTTCCCAAAACCAGATCCACAAGCTCTGCAGGAATCCCCTTAGCGGGCCTCAAAAAGCAAAGCTTTTCTAATGTAATTTCCCCTCCCTCCTCCACATCTTCCTTTAGATAGATGCCCCTTCTTGCCCAGAAGCGCTCAAGCTTCTCCCTAAAAGTAGGTTTTTTAACACCGCTTCCAACTGCCTTCTCGGCCCTTTTTACCCTCTCCATCATTTGGGAAAATTCCTCCACCGTGAGGGAAAAGAAAGCATCAGGCGTTCTTATGTCCCTGCTAAAGGTGATATGCTTTTCAATGTAGGATACTCCAAGGGCCACTGATGCAATGGCAGTTACATCATCGGGAGTGTGATCAGAGAGGCCGATCTTACAGTTGGGAAAGTAGCGCTTTAAGTTCTCAATGGCTTTTAGATTAACCTCTTCATACCTAGGAGGATAAAGGGAAACGCAGTGTAGGAGTATAACCTCTTTGCACTTACCAAGAAGCTCCAAAGCCTCTTCAATCTCCTGAAGTGTTGCCATCCCCGTTGAAAGGATAACCGTCTTTCCCGTTTCATTTATCTCTTTAAGAAGCGGGAAAAAGGTGATGTCACCACTTGCCACCTTGTAAACCTGTAGCCCTATCTTTTCCAAATACTCTATTTGGTAGGGCTGGGTTGGTGTGGTGGAAAAGGTTACACCAAGCTCATCCGCCTTCTCTTTCACAATCTTATGCCACTCAAGGGGAAGGCCCCACCTGTGGGCACTAACTTCTCCATAGGCAGGATGCCCCTTCCAGAATAGGTCCTCGGCCTTCCAGCACTGAAACTTTACTATGTCAACGCCAATTTTTGCGCACTCCTCCACATACTTAACTGCAGTTTCAAGGGACTCGTTGAAGTTGCTTCCCACATCTGCAATAAACTTTACCACTTCTCCACCTCAACCCTCTTCAAGAGCTTCTCAAAATCCTCTTTTTTCATAAGTCCTGTGCCGGGCACCATGGCCGTTGCAGCACCAGCCGCTATGCCCCATTTAAATGCCTCCTCATAACCTTTGCCCCAGTAAAGCGCAAGCAAAAAGGCACCGAGGAAAGCATCTCCAGAGCCCACAGCGCTTATGGCCTCAACCTTGGGGGGGAGAGCGGTGTATATAAATTCTCTGCCTACAAGGAAGCACCTCTTGCTACCCCTTGTAACTGCCACAATTTCAATGCCAAGCCCGTCTCTAACCTCCTTTGCAGCCTCCAACACCTCCTCATCGCTCTTGAGTTCTCTTTCCACAAGCCTCTGAAGTTCATATGTGTTTGGCTTTATCATAAAAGGCTTGGCCTTCACCCCGTACTTTAAAGGAGCACCGTCCGTATCCAATACCGCCTTTATCCCAATCTCCTGAACCTCCTCTATGAGATACCTGTATGTGGTTGGGGGAAGTCCAGGAGGAATGCTTCCCGCAAAGACCATAAAGCTCACAGAGCAAACGCCCCCTCCCAGTCTGGTTATCCTATCCTTTAGCTTCTCAAGATCCTCCACCTCGGCCCTAGGCCCCACTGCACTTATTCTCGTTTGTCTGCCTGTGGCTCTTTCTGTTATTATCACATTAACCCTAGTGCTACCGGTGTTTAGAGCGATGAAGGAGTTTAATATCCCCTCCTCCGCCAGAAATAGGGAAAGCTGTCCCCCTTCCCTTCCAGCTATGAAACCATATGCAACTGTAGCACCACCCAAGATATTTATAACACGAGAAACATTTATACCTTTCCCCCCTGGATGCAGAAAGGAGCTCTTCATCCGACACACATCGTCTATCTTCAGTTCGTCCACCTCTATATTGAGATCCAAAGCGGGATTTAAGGTCACCGTTGCGATCATTACCGCCCCTCCTGTTTACAGGTTTCATCTATCGTTTATAATTATATTATGCCATGAATGTAAACTACGCATGCTTGATGGAGGTAGGAGACCGCCCTAACCAGGAAGACGCCCTAAGGATAGGGAAAGAGGTATATCAAGAAGAGCATCTTTATAAAAGAGGAACCCTTAAAACACCTGCACTTTTTGCAGTATGCGATGGAATGGGCGGGCATGCCTATGGAGAGGTGGCAAGCCTTTGGACGGCGAGACAACTGGAGAAGATAAACTTTGG
>JALVZS010000229.1 GCA_027022065.1 bacterium | reverse complement strand
GGCTTGAGGCCGTTGAAAAGGTTAAAAAGTGTGCGAAAAAGCTGGGCTTCCGTATTGTAGGAGTGATGGAATCTCCCGTAAGGGGAAGCAAAGGGAATATAGAATACCTCATGTACATGAAACTAGAAAGTGGCGGGGCCGACGGGACTTGAACCCGCGACCTCCGACTTGACAGGCCGGCGTGCTAACCGTCTGCACCACGGCCCCGCCAGTGGTAGGCGGAGCAGGATTTGAACCTGCGACCCCCAGCTTGTAAGGCCGGTGCTCTCCCCCTGAGCTATCCGCCCTCTGAGCGGAGGTAAAAATAACACCGCCTTATGTGCCTGTCAATACTGTCCCCAATCTTGACAAAATCCTGTTCATCTGGAAAAAAGACAAGCTCTACACTCTGACAAAACATAATTTTAATTTGCATAAAAAAGTTTAGAGGAGGGAAAAAGATAGGATGAGACCAGTGGATATTTTAAGGTCAAAGGAGGAGCTTTTCAAAAGAGGGCACAGGGCCTGTCAAGGATGCGCTGCCGCCTTGGGCATCAGGCACCTCATGAAGGCAGCCGGAAGAAACACTATTGTAGTGAGTGCCACAGGCTGTATGGAGATCGTCTCCTCCCCGTATCCCTACACTTCCTGGGCCGTTCCCTGGATCCATGTTGCCTTTGAGAATGCCGCCGCTGTTGCTTCAGGGATTGAAGCGGCCATAAAGGTGCTTTCAAGAAAGGGCAAGATAGATCCCAACAGAAAAATAAATGTTATTGCCCTTGCAGGAGATGGTGGAACCGCAGACATAGGGCTTCAGGCCCTCTCCGGTATGATGGCAAGGGGCCACGATGTACTTTATGTGTGCTACGACAACGAGGCCTACATGAACACGGGCGTTCAAGGGTCTTCTTCCACCCCCTACGGCGCCCATACCACAACGACTCCTGCGGGAAAAGTGAAGTTCGGGCAGGGCTACTGGAAGAAGAACCTGCCTGAGATAGCAGTGGCCCATGGAATACCTTATGTTGCCACGGTTTGCCCAAGCTACCCCGTTGACCTGGTGAGAAAGGTTAGAAAGGCACTGGAGCTTCCCGGCCCCGCCTACATCCACATGTTTGCCCCATGCCCCACAGGTTGGGGTCTGGATCCGTTCCTAGCCGTAAGGGTAGGGAAGCTTGCAGTTGAGACAGGGGTTTTCCCTCTATACGAGGTGGAATACGGAAGGTACAAGCTCACATTCAAGAAGAAGCTCAAGCCCGTAGAAGAGTACCTAAAAATCCAAAAAAGATTTAGGCATCTTGACGAGGAGCAGATAGAGGTGATTCAAGATAGAGTGGAGGCGGAGTATGAGAGGTTAAAGATGCTGGAGGAGATGACCTCAAGGGAGCAGTATGAGAAAGTTGCCAGGGCAAAAATTAAAGCTGTTCAATAAAACTTTGGAGGTGCTGCCGTGCGCCTTAAGAAGCTATTTGCAACTTCTGCTTTAGCGGCCTTTTTGGTGGCAGGTTCAGGAGTGGGTGCCGTTGCTCAGCCCAAAAAGCCCGCAGTTGAAGCCCGCAAGGCCGAGGCCATCAAAGAATTTCACCGTGCAATGGCTAGGCACAGAAGGTGGAGGAGGTGGTGCGAAAACAACTGGGACGAGTGCAAAAATAGGTGGCTTGAGAGGTTAAGGGAGAGGGAGGCCTGCATAGAGAAGGCCAAAAGCTTCAAAGAGGCTAGACAGTGCCTCAGAGAGCTGAGGATGAAAAGAAAACAGGAAAGGGCAAAAAAGGAAGTCAAATAATGTAATAGGGGCGGGGTTTACTCCGCCCCTATACACTCTTCCTCAAGCTCTATCCATACCCCGTGTCTTGCGAGCTTCTGCCTTTCCGTTTCTATGGCTTCCCACAGGGAGTTAAGAAGATCAAGGTACTTCACCAGAACCTTGAGGTGTACATTGTTGATGTGGCTCAATCCGTCCTCTCCACACTTGGGACAGGTGAAGATGGGGGTGGGACTCTTCTTGACCCAATCAAGTAGCTTTTCCATCTCTATGAAGTCGCCGTGTTCCTCACCGCATATGTTGCATTTAAACTTCACTCCCTTTACTTTTCCCATGCTTACCTCCTAAAAAGATTTTCTGAAGATAAATATAGGCTTAGTGAACAGAAAAATCAAAGAAAAATATAACGTAGTATGAAAAGGAGGGGAGAATGCCTATATACGAGTACATCTGTTTGAAGTGCGGCTATTTAAGGGAGCTTATTATTGTTCCAGGTTTGGCCTACGACAAAAACATTGTTTGTCCAAACTGCGGTGAGAGGATGAAAAAGAAGGTCTCTCCCTTTGCTTACAAGGCGGACAGAACCGCTGAAAGGGAGAGAAACATAATGAAGCTTGCCACGGACTACCTGAAAGACGGGAAAGTCAAGGATGCAGCCCGCTTTTTGAACATGGCAAAAGAATACGTAAAAACGGACACCATAAAGAGGGCCTCGGATGCCTTAAATACCAAGCTCAGCGAATCCCAGCAAAAAGGCTGAGCAGTAAAAAGAAAGCAGGGTAAAGCGTTGTGCTTATGAGGATGATGGATGCTGCAAGTTGGGCATCTCCACAAAACGCTTCACACAGCACGAAGTTCATAACCGCAGAGGGCAGGGATGCCTGAAGGGTCAGCGCCATTACATAACTTTTTTCCTGAAACAGCAGGCTTCCTGCCAGAAACGCCGCAGCGCCTCCTGAGGCAAACCTTATCAGAGATGAGACAGCACCAGTCTTCAGCATAGACGCTTTGATGCGGGACAGGTTTATCCCTAAAGCCACCAGCATAAGCGGTATGGTGGCATCCCCTGTGAGTTTAAGCATCTTGTCAAAGCTTTGTGGAAAGTGGCTTCCTCTGAGTAGAAGCCCTATCCAGAGAGAGTGAAGCAGTGGAAGCTTAACGATCTCTTTAGCGCTTTCCCTCACCCCCTTTGGGTTGAGCAGCAGAATCCCCACGGTGAAGTGAAGAAGCGTTACAGAAACACAAAAGGCCACGGCAAGGGGGAACAATCCCTCTCCGAAGATTAGATATATTAGGGGAAGCCCCAAGTAGCCTGAGTTCATGAACACGCTGGATATCTCAAATGCCCTGTTCCTTTTTCCAAAGATTCCCCTTCCCACGGGGATAGCAAATGCGTAGCCCACAACTACAACAGATGCTGCAACCACAAGGGTTTTTAAAAGATTAACCGTAGATATGTTTGAGCCTTTAAATGAGTGTATTATCAGAGCTGGTGCGAAAACAAAAAGGACCAGCTTTGATATGCTTCTAGTTTCAACCTCTGGGGATAGCCTGCCGATGATGAAACCAATGGCTATGAGTATGTAGATGGGAATGACTACTCTGATTAGTAGCTGAAGGGCTTCCAGCATCTATTCCCTTTTTACAGCTATGCCTATGTCCTCCACGCCGTTGGCCTTAAGTATGCCCATCACCTTTATGGCAAACCCGTATGGTATGCTTTTATCCGCCTTTATGATAGCGCTTTTGTTGGGAATATTCTTGTCCGCTTGAAGCAATAGATCCAGTTGGGTGAGAGTCACAGGCTTTCCATTTAGAAACAGCTTGAGATCCCTGGTGATTTCTATCTTGTACTGCCTCTTGGTAACTAGGGGCTTTCCTCCCTTTGCCTTGGGAAGCCTTATGTCCAGCTCTCTCTTTGAGGTGACAAAGTGGGTGGCAACCATAAAGAATATGAGCAGGAGAAAGACAACATCGGTCATTGAAACCAGGGATATGGTAGGCTCTTCCTCTTCCCTTAAGAACCTCATTGACCTTCCCCAGTGAACCTCTCAAGAAACTCTATGGCTATCTCTTCCATCTCCGCAGAGATCTTGTCCAGCTTGTTCTTTAAGAAATTGTAGGCGAGTATGGAGGGAATACCAACTATCAGCCCTGCCGCCGTGGTTATGAGGGCCTCTGATATGCCCTTTGCGATGAGCTCCGGCCTTCCCGTTCCTACCCTTGCTATGGTGGAGAAGGCGTCTATCATACCGAGAACCGTGCCCAGAAAACCCAGCATTGGTGCCACATTTCCAATGGTGCTTAGAACCCTCAGCTCTCTGGATAGCGTAGCTATGGAGTGCTGTCCAACGCTTTCCATGGCCACAAGGGCCTCTTCGTAGCCAAACTTTGCCCTCTTTGCCCCTGTTGTAATTATTCTGGCCAAGGGCGTGTCGTATTTTGAGCATATCTGCTCTATAGCCTTTGGGTCCTTCTCCGCCCCTATGAGGGCGTTTACCAGTCCCTTTGGGATAAGCCTACTCTTTCTGAAGGCGTATAGTCTTTCAAGAAACACGGCAAGCCCAATAACGGAACACAGCAGAATGGGATACATAACGACCCCACCCTGCTGTATCCACAGGAAAAGTTTGCTTTCGGTCATGGGGAAGTTGATAGCAGAAAAAGGGAGGCTAGAAAAGCCTCCCCAGAATTTTACTGCATTTCTCCCTGCTGTTTCGCAAGCTCCAATAGCTCTTCAGGGGTGGCTTCCCTGACTTCCCTTATGTACAAAGTGAAGTACAGGGTCTTTCCCGCCAAGGGATGGTTGAAGTCTACCGTTACTGTTTCATCGTCAAAGTCCACAACCCTCATGCCTATTTCCTCGCCCTGGGGAGTCTGCATAACCAAGGTAAGGCCTTCTCTAAGCTCTATGTGAGGGGGTATGTAGCTTCTGGGTATCTTCTGAACCGCCTCTTCGTTCCTCAAGCCATAAGCATTTTCCGGTGGTATCTCCACCTTTACAACATCTCCCTCTTCCTTGTTGAGAAGCGCCTCTTCAATGGCGGGCATAAGCATTCCCTTTCCGTAGATGAAACTTATGGGCCTTCCCGTTTCAGTGCTTGACTCTATGAGCTGGCCGTCGTATCCATCAATGCGCAGCTCATAGTCCATGGTAACCATTGCATTTTCTGAAACCTTCATCACCAAATCCTCCAAACATAAATTAATTTTGTTTACACTATTGCCAAACGGGCCCATTGTCAAATAAATTTTTTAGGCCGCTATCAAAAAATCCAGGGGGTAGCAAGATGGGGAAGGAGGTGGATTTTAACGGCAGGGAGCGGTGGGCTACTAAACTTGGTTTAGTTTTGGCCATGGCCGGAAACGCTATTGGCCTTGGGAATTTTTTGCGCTTTCCCGTCCAAGCCGCCGAAAACGGTGGCGGTGCTTTTATGATCCCCTACGCCATAGCTCTTATACTTATAGGTATTCCCCTTATGTGGGTGGAGTGGGCCATTGGAAGGTACGGAGGTTCTGTTCTGGGAAGGGGAACCCCGCCAGGGATATTCTACGAGATGACGGGAAGAAGGAAATGGGTTAAGCTTTTGGGGGCCTTGGGACTCTGGATCCCCACCGTTGTGGCCATCTACTACATATACGTGGAGTCCTGGACCTTGGGCTATGCCATAAGGTTCGCCCTGGGAATGGTGCCCAAGATAAAAGCGGCCCTTGGTGCAAGCCAGGAGGAGTACCTGAAACCCTTTGTGAACTTCCTCAACAACTACCTAGGAGCCAAGGGGGGCTCCTTCTACAAGCCCACGCTGGCCTATGCGATATTTCTCATAACCTTTTTCATCAACTTCTACATTCTGTACAGGGGCGTTTCCAAAGGCATTGAGGCCTTTGCCAGAAAGGCCATGCCCCTACTTTATATCATGGCGGTTGTGCTTCTCGTCAGGGTCTTTCTCTTGAAAACGCCCAACGGCGATGCAGTTCAGGGCCTGGGCTTCCTCTGGACGCCTAAGTTCTCTGCGTTAAAGGATCCTGGAGTTTGGATAGCTGCAGCAGGCCAGGTTTTCTTCACCCTCTCTTTAGGATTCAGCGCCATAATAGCCTACGCATCTTATCTTGACAGAAACGACGATATTGTGCTTTCGGGGCTTTCCACCACATCACTCAACGAGTTTGCCGA
>JALVZS010000228.1 GCA_027022065.1 bacterium | reverse complement strand
AATCCCTTCAGAGAAACGCCACTAAAGAGCCCAACGGAAACATCAGAAAAGTCCACATCCCTAGCAAGCACCTTCTCAGCTCTAGGTATGATAAGTTCTCGCAATCTTTCTTTGCTGAAGTAGATATTAATAAAGATTGTGGTGGCCACAAAAAGCACAACAAGTAGAAAAGCCACAACACCTAGTATTTTTAAAAATCTCTTCATGCTATCACTCCTTACTCATCTAATACCTCTTTATTGTGCTCTCCCATTTTAGGAGGAAGCAACCTCACCCCAGGTTTTATCTTGGAAAATTTAACAGGGGGAGCGATGGAAAGGGGTTTTTCCTCCTCTTCAGGCACCTCCAGCTCCCATATAAGCCCTCTTTCTCTAACATGGGGATCTTCCAAAGCCTCATCAACCCTCTTGACAGGAGAAAGGCAGAGTCCCTTCTCAAGTGCAAGCCTTTCCCAGTAAGAAACCGGATGCTTCATAAACTCCTTCTCCAGCTCCTCCTTGACCCAGGCCTCATCGCTTTGATGATACGGTATAAGATCCTCCCTCCCTATGGCCCTGCATATATCCGCCCAGAACTTCTCCTCAAGCCCCGCAACGGCAACAAACCCATCCTTAGCCCTGTAAACACAGTAGGAAGGGTATCTACCGGTGGGCCAGGTTTTTCCCCTTTCAGGAGACCTTTTATAACCCACAAGCTCTGCAACGGGTATGTGAAGCCAGGATATCACAGAGTCCATCATGGAAACATCTATGAAGTCTCCCTCGCCCGTTTTTTCTCTGTTTTTCAGCGCCAGAAGTATCGCTATTACCGCCCAAAGGCCAGAGCTTAAATCGGCAAGCTGTGTGCCAAGCATTGCGGGCCTGTCGTAGCCCGTTAAGTCTAAAACGCCTCCAAGAGCAACAAAGTTCAAGTCATGTCCAGGCATATGGCTGTAAGGAGACTTCTGTCCGAAACCACTTATGGAGCACCATATTATTCGGGGATTTATCTGCTTTATCCTATGGTATCCCACACCGAGCCTGTCCATAACCCCAGGTCTGAAGCCCTCAACAATAACGTCCGCATCTTTAGCCAGCTTAATAAACTGCTTTTTGCCTTCCTCATCCTTTAAGTTTAAAACCACACTCTTTTTGTTCCTGTTGAATGCGTAAAATATGGCACTTTCCCTCTTCATCACAGGCTCAAACTCCCTGGCGTAGTCCCCAGCGCCGGGAGGTTCAATCTTTATTACTTCCGCTCCAAAATCTGCAAGAATCATAGTGGCATAGGGACCGGGAACGAGCCTAGTAAGATCCAAAACCCTTATCCCCTCAAGAGGTAACTTTTCCATGTGACCCCCCTAAAGCTCAAAAACAGTCTTTCTTATATCATCCAATCCTTCAAAGAGCATAAAGAGCCTGTCAACTCCCAAAGCTGCTCCAGCAGCATCTCCCATCTGACCCACCGCGTCAACAAAGTCCCCATCCACAAACCGTTCAGGATCGTCCGTTCTCTTTGACGCCTCATGCAGAAGCCTTCTTTTCTGCTCTTCGGGATCTGTGAGCTCACTGTAGCCGTTCATAAGCTCAACACCACAGATCACAAGCTCAACTCTTTCGCACAAAAAGGGCTTGCCCCTTCTCAACCTAGCCATGGCCGCCATGGATGCAGGATAATCCACGATATATACAGGTACAGGGCTTCGGGCTATATCAGGCTCAATTACATTTAGG
>JALVZS010000227.1 GCA_027022065.1 bacterium | reverse complement strand
GGAATCATCCAGGGGTCAAAGAAAGGAAAAGAGATACACAGTCAGGACTATAGAAGAAAGTTAAAAGAGGTTTTGGCCAGGTACTTTAAGGGGTGGGAAATATACTGTCCGGTGAGCAATCATCCCAACAGTGTTGAGTACACGGACGAGGAGGCGAGAAGGACTTTTTTATACCACGTGGATCTTGTGAAGAAATCGGACCTTCTTGTAGCGTATCTTCCTGAGGCTAGCATGGGCACGGCTATAGAGATGTGGGAGGCTTACAAGGCGGGTGTTCCTGTCTGGAGCATAACGCCCATGAGGGAAAACTGGGTGGTGAGAATAACCTCGGAAAGGATCTTTAACAGCATAGAAGATTTGGAAAGATTCTTGGCGGAGAGGGAGGCTAAGGTTGCTGGATAGGGAAGAGTTCATAAAGTCTCTTGTAGTAGAAAACGACACGAAGATTGTTCTTGTGGTGCTGGACGGGCTTGGGGGTGCCCCTTTCAAAGATGGCAAGACGGAGCTTGAGTATGCAAAAACTCCCAATCTTGATGCTCTTGCCGCAAAGTCAGAGGTAGGGCTCGTTCATCCCATAATGCCGGGAATAACGCCAGGTTCGGGTCCCTCACACCTTGCCCTATTTGGCTACGATCCCTTGAAGTACGAGATAGGAAGGGGCGTTTTGGAAAACTTAGGCCTTGGCGTGGATTTAAGGCCCGGAGACATAGCGATAAGGGGCAACTTCTGCACGGTAAAGGAAGAGGACGGAAGGCTCATTGTCGTTGACAGAAGGGCAGGACGGATACCTACAGAGGAGAATAAAAGGCTCATAACGAAGCTTCAGAGCGCAATTAAGGAGATTGATGGGGTGGAAGTTACCTTTACTTCGGGCATGGAGCACAGGTTTGCATTAAGATTAAGAGGTGAGGGTTTGAAGGCTGGTGTTCCAGATACAGATCCTCAAAAGGTGGGCGAAGAACCCATTGAACCTAAGGCACTAGCTCCTGAATCACAAAGGCTTGCCGATGTTTTGAAGAAGCTCATAAACAGGGCAAGGGAGGTATTAAAAGAGGAGCCTAAGGCAAACTTTATTCTTCTCAGAGGCATTTCTGAACTTCCCAGTATACCCTCAATGAGGGAGCTTTTTGGACTTAGAGCCGCTGCCATTGCCACATATCCCATGTACAAAGGACTTGCTAAGCTTGTGGGTATGGAGCTTCTTGAAGTGGAAGGCTCAACCATTGCTCATGAAATAGAGTGTTTGAAGAGGAGCTGGGGAGAATACGACTTTTTCTACCTCCACGTGAAAAAGACCGATTCCCACGGAGAGGACGGGAACTTTGAGGCCAAGGTTAAGGTGATAGAGGAGTTTGATGCTTTTCTTCCCAAAATACTGGATCTCAAGCCCGATGTGCTTGCCGTAACGGGGGATCATTCTACTCCTTCTGTTCTCAAAAACCACAGCTGGCATCCCAACCCTTTCCTCCTTTATTCCAAGTATGCAATACCATCAGGAATTTCTGAGTTTTCAGAGAAAGCTTGTGCCAGGGGTAATCTGCGTTTATATTACGCTAAGGAGGCTATGCCTCTTATTCTTGCCAACGCTCTAAGGCTGAAGAAGTTTGGGGCTTAGAATGAGGTCTCCTCACTGGGAACAGTTTATTCCACCTGAAAGGCTGTGGCCTAATTTTAAGTTTCCTGAAGAGTGCTCATTTTTTGAAGGCAGAAATTACAACCTGGCCTGGTATCTTTTGGACAGACATGTAAAAGAGGGCTTTGGCAAAAGGCCCATGGTTTACTTTGCAGGAAATGCTTACACCTATGAGTACATCTACCATGCATCTCTGCGCATAGCCCATTACTTGAAACAGAGGGGATTCGGTAAAGGGGATAGGATAGGCTTTGTACTCCTTAACTCTCCTCAGGCTTTGGTTATAAACTTTGCGATATTCCGCATAGGTGCCATTTCGGTTCCCATATCTCCTTACTGGAAGAGCCACATAATTGAGTACATGCTGAGGTCAAAGCATGTGGTGTGTCTTTTCTTGTCTGCCAAGTACATGGATAAGGTGCTTCCCATAGTTGAAGGGGTTAGGGTTCCTGAGGTGATCCTCATAAGGAGAGAATTTGCTCCTCCTGAAAAGGGCATAACTGCAGTTTACGAAGAAATACTGGAGAGAGGAGAGGAGGAGTACTTTCTTGAGGATGTGGGGCCTTACGATCCCTGTGTAATACTCCATACATCGGGTACAACAGGCCTGCCAAAGGGGTGCGTTCACTTTGCCAAGGGGATTTTGTGCGAGTGCCACCTTGTTAACAAGTACGTGTGGAGGCTCACAAAGGGCGACATCTTGACAGGTGGGGCTCCCGTCACCTTTGCGGCAGGCTTTGGAACCTTTGTTCTTATCCCTCCCTATGCTGGTGCCACTGAGCTTTTATTCACAGAATTTCTGCCCGAAAAGATTATAGAGAGTATTGCTAGAAGAAAAGCCACGGTGCTTACGGGACTCACCAGCTTTTATGATAGGCTACTTTCTGCTCCTAACTTTTCTCCAGAGAAGCTTTCCAGTGTGAGGCTAGCCACCACTGGTGGAAGCCCTCTGGGGCCTAAGACCTTTACCCAGTGGTTTGATAAAACGGAACAGCCCATATACGAGGGTCTTGGCGCTACAGAGTTTCTGCACCTTGTTGCCTCAAATGCAGTTAGACTGATACCAAAGATAGCATCCTTTGGTGTGCCCATACCAGGTATAGAAGTTAAGGTGGTGAACGACAGGGGAGAGGAGTGCAGGCCTGGAGAGCTGGGTAGGATGCTGGTTAGAGGTCCAACAGGCCCAATCTATTGGGACAACCTAGAAAAGCAGAAGATGGCGGTGATAGATGGCTATTCCTACATAGGGGATTCCGTTTTTGTGGACGAAGAGGGATACCTTCACTTTGCGTCAAGGGAGGAGGACCTTCTTTATGTAGGAGGAAAAAAGTACTCGCCTCTTGAGGTGGAAGAGGTTATAAAGGAGCACCCTGCCGTTAAGGATGTAGGGGTAATAGAGGATGAGGACGGGACCATAATAGCCTGTGTGGCTTTTAAAGAGGCCTATGAGAACAGATTCCCTATGCCGCAGATACATCAGGACATAAAGTCCTTGGTGCTGAAGCACTTAAAGAACAAGGAGCTGGTCCCTAAGATAATTGAAGAGGTAAAGTATGTGCCTAGAACCCCTGCAGGCAAGATATTAAGGTGGAAGCTGAGAAACTGGGTGGCAGAAAAGCGCAGGAAGCATGAGGCATAAGCTTACGGTTATAATTCCTACCTACAACGAAGAGAAGAACATAGAGGAGGCTATAAAAAGCGTTCTATGGGCTGATGAGATAATGGTGGTGGACTCTTACAGCACAGATAAAACCCTTGAAATAGCCAAAAAATACACGAACAGAATACTGCAGCACGAGTACATAAACTCCTCTACCCAGAAGAACTGGGCTATACCGCAAGCAACCCATGAGTGGGTGATGATACTGGATGCCGATGAGAGGGTTACCCCTGAGCTGAGGGATGAAATACTAAAGGTTTTGGAGAATCCTCAGTTTGACGGCTACTACATAGGAAGGAGAAACTTCTTCCTAGGCTATCCCCTGGATCACGGCGGCTGGAGCCCGAGAGAGGATAGAAACATAAGGCTGTTCAGAAAAAGCGTTAGCAGATACGAGGACAAGGAGGTCCATGCGGATGTGATTGTCTCCACAGGCAGGGTGGGGGAGCTGAAGAATTACCTGATTCATCATTCTTACACAAGTCTCAAGCAGTACTTCAGAAAGATGGAGAGGTATACCGACTGGGCGGCCAAGGACATAGTAAAGGCGGGGAAAAAGCCAAATTTTTTCAATCTAGTCCTAAGGCCCATAGGGGACTTTATCAAGTTCTACATACTGAAGCAGGGATACAAGGACGGTATGCCTGGGCTTATAATAGCGCTTCTTTCCTCTTATTACGTAATGGTAAAGTACGCCAAGGCCTGGGAGCTTCACCACAGTAGGGTTTAAGGGGATGTTTTCCTTTCTTGACGGTATTGTTGTTTTCAAGTCCCCCGGGGAAGTGCTTCTTTCCGTAAACGGGTTGGGCTTTAAACTCATCGTTCCTGTGAATGCCCACTCTCAGATTCCAGAAAAGGGCAAAAAGGCCTTTTTCTGGGTGCGCTCCTTTTATAGGGAGAAGGAAAAGGACTTTGTTCACTACGGCTTTATTGACAAAAGGGAGCTTGAGCTGTTCAACCTTATTGTGAAGGTGCCTTCTGTGGGTCCTCAGGTTGCCATGTCACTTATATCCCATTTAGGCTACGAGGGATTTATAAAGGCGGTTGATGAGGGAGATGTGGATGCCCTGAACAGAGTGCCCAAGGTGGGCAAGAAAACAGCAAAAAGGCTCATAGCTGAGCTCGGTAAGGAGAGATTTGCCTTGGAAACAGAGTCTTCTGCAGAAAAGGCGGTGCTGGAGGCCCTTGTCTCTTTGGGGTATACTGCTGAAGAGGCTAGAAAGGCTATACTGGGTGTTAGAGAGAGGTGGAGAACTGAGGAGGAGCTCTTGAAGCTTGCCTTAAAGGAGCTGGGGAAGGGTCTGTGAGGCTTGTCTATGGGAGAGGCAGACCGCATATTCAATCCGCTTCCTGATGAAGAAGACAGGGCATTAAGTAAGAGCCTTCGCCCCTTAACTCTGGATGAGTACATAGGGCAGGCGAGGGTAAAGGAAAATTTAAGAGTGTTTATTGAGGCGGCGAAGGCTAGAGGCGAACCCATTGACCACATACTCCTCTGCGGTCCTCCTGGCCTGGGAAAAACCACCCTTGCCATGATCATAGCGAGGGAAATGGGAGTAAACATAAAGATAACTTCAGGACCAGCCATAGACAGGGCTGGGGACATGGCGGCGATACTAACCGCTCTGGAGAAGGGCGACATCCTCTTTATAGACGAAATCCACAGGCTTCATCCCCATGTGGAGGAGGTGCTATATCCGGCCATGGAGGACTACTGCATAGATGTTGTGGTGGGGCAGGGACCTGGAGCAAAGACTCTCAGGGTAAAGCTTTCTCCATTTACCCTCATAGGTGCCACAACCCGCATGGGCATGCTCACATCACCTCTGAGAAGCAGATTCGGTGTGATCCTTCGCCTTGAATTTTACACGCCGGAGGAGCTTGCCCTCATTGTGAAGAGATCTGCAGCTATACTGGGGGTGGAGATTGACGACGGTGGAGCGTACGAGGTAGCGAAGCGCTCAAGGGGCACCCCAAGAATAGCAAACAGACTGCTGAAAAGGGTAAGGGATTTCGCACAGGTGAAGGGTGAGGGCGTGATAACGAAGGAGATTGCCGATATGGCCCTTAAGATGATGGAGATAGATGAGGCAGGCTTTGACAGTGTGGACAGAAAGCTACTTCTTGCCATAATAGAGCACTTCAACGGGGGACCTGTAGGTATAGAAACTTTGGCCGTGGCAGTTGGAGAGGAAAAAAGAACCCTTGAGGAGGTTTATGAGCCCTACCTCATCCAGGAAGGCTACATCAAAAAGACTCCAAGAGGTAGGGTGGCCACAGAAAAAGCTTATAGGTTTTTTGGAAAAACAAAATTAACTCAGAAAAGTCTTTTTAGAGAAGAATCCTAGTTAAATTTCCAATACCTCAACCAAGTGTAGAACTTTTACCTTTCCTTTCCCCTTGAGTGCCTTTGTTAGCTGGAGCATGCAGGCGGGGCATGTGGTTAAAATGGCTTCTGCATTTTTGGAGATGGCTAAGGCTATTTGCCTTTCTGCAAGATCAGTTATGGAGCCTCCGAAGCCGCAGCAGTTAAAGGGGAGAATAACAATGTTTTCTCCAAATATCTTAAGCAAAGCATCTTCTACATCTATTTTTTGGCCCCTTTTGAGGTGGCAGGGTATATGA
>JALVZS010000226.1:409-1718 GCA_027022065.1 bacterium | reverse complement strand
AAAGTCAAAGCGGGAAGCACCTGCTGCCATCATCTCGATAGCACAGCAGGCAAGACCGAAAGTCATGGGCCACAGGGAAGATGCCCTGGCCCAGTTTACCACCTTGTCAATGACTTCAAAAAGCTTGTTGTCCGGCAGCCTTCTTTCTATCACTCCCATTCCAACGCTCCTTTCGCCCAGGCGTAAATGTATCCCACAAGAAGGATCACTATAAAGAGAAACATCTCAACAAAACCCCAAATGCCAAGCTTCTTGTACATGGCGGCCCAGGGATACATAAAGACGGCTTCCACATCAAACAGTAAAAAGAGCAGAATGATCACGAAAAACCTTATGGGAACCCGTATCTTGGCAGGCATAAGAGGATTGATACCACACTCATAAGGCGAGAGCTTCTCGTCGTAAGGTTTGCTCGGCCTAACCAGCCAAGCCACCATCAACGTTACTACACCAAAGGCAAGAGCCAATACCAGAAGGATGAGTACCGGAATATACGGACTGATACTCTGATACATGGCCACCCCCCTCAATAGATGCCGTTGAGGCAACTATCACATTGTGATAATGTTTGCAAGCAAGAAGCGAATAGATTTCACCAAATAGCGTTTTGGGAGAGCAAAAGGTGAGATGGATGGAAGAACTTGAGAAAGAAGGCATAGGAATTATAGGAACCGCAGACAGCTCAGGAAAAGTGAACTTAGCTATATACTCTCCACCGCTGGTAAAAGATAAGGGTAAAACCGTTGTTTTTGGTGCCACCCATAGGATCACTTACCAAAACTTAACGCAGAACCCTTACGCCATGTTTATGTACATCACAGGTAGATGGAGCGGGATGAGGATGGTCCTGAAGCTTGTAAAGATTGAGCAGGAGGGAAAAGAGCTTGAAGAGATAAAAGAGAGATTTGTGAACATGGGCTATGATAAGCTGGCTCAGGAAATACGCTACGCGTTACACTTTGAAGTAGAAGCGGTTTACCCTTTAAAGGGGAGATAACTGAGATGGATTGGAAAGACCTACAAATAATTGAAGAGCTGAAAACGCAACAGGGAGACGTCTGGCGCATACTGAGAATTATGGCAGAGTTTATAGAGGGCTTTGATACCCTCCACCACGTGGGCCCAGCCGTCACCTTTTTCGGAAGTTCCCGTGCTACAGAAGACAGCAAATACTACAAGCTTGCCCAAGAAACGGCCTACAAACTGGGCAGAAAGGGGTTTACCATAATTACAGGAGGCGGACCTGGTATAATGGAAGCCGCCAACAAAGGAGCCTTTGAAGCAGGAACTACGTCGGTGGGAATACACA
>JALVZS010000226.1:0-399 GCA_027022065.1 bacterium | reverse complement strand
CACGAGAACATTCCCAACAGATATCAAACTGTGAGCTTAAAGTTTAAGTACTTCTTCGTCAGAAAGGTTATGCTCTTAAGATACGCCCTTTCCTACGTTATCTTCCCTGGAGGTTTTGGCACCTTTGACGAGCTCTTTGAAGCAGCCACACTGATTCAAACAGGCAAGATATATCCCTTCCCTCTAATACTTGTGGGAAGCGAATACTGGTTGCCCCTCATGGACTACATGAGAAACCACATGTTGAAAGAGAAAACCATATCGGAAGAGGACCTCAACATCTTTCACATGGTGGACTCATCGGATGAGGTGGTGGAGATAGTTCTTGATGCAGCAAGAAAGAAACTTAAATTTTTAGAAAAGTGCGAAATACAGCACGATGAAAGGAAAATGTTGGAT
>JALVZS010000225.1:17864-18308 GCA_027022065.1 bacterium | reverse complement strand
GGCTCAAGGGCAAGGATCCTTGCCGCCTTTATGTATCTTCTCGTGTCCTGCTCGTTCTGGGAGCTGTAAAGCCCGGGATCGTCCGCAACAGCAATCACCAAACCCCCATTCACCCCTGTATAGGAAAGAGTCATAAAGGGATCCGCAGCAACATTTAAACCCACATGTTTCATTGAAGCTATGGCCCTTACTCCCGCAAAGCTGGCTCCTATTGCAGATTCCAAGGCCACTTTCTCGTTGGGAGCCCACTCTGCGTAAACCTCATCAAAAGAGGCTAAGGTTTGAAGGATCTCTGTAGCAGGCGTTCCGGGATAGGAGGAGGCAAAGGAAACTCCTGCTTCCCACGCCCCCCTCGCTACAGCCTCATTCCCAGATAGAAAAAGCTTCATTTCAGAACCTCCAGGATCCTCTCAGCCTCCGAGGAAAACGGGGAGTCGGGAAACT
>JALVZS010000225.1:406-17854 GCA_027022065.1 bacterium | reverse complement strand
GCCTTTTTGCCCTCAGAGAGAAGAAACATGGCGTATTGAAACCTCACATAGTCCTCAAAGAAGGGATTGTCCTTCTCAAGATACTCTTTCATAACAGAAGGATTCCTTGTTTCCGCCACCATTACAGGCTCAAGGTACTTGCCCTTAATATCCTTCAGCGCCCTCTCTATCAGCTTTCTTCCCTCCTTTTCCTTACCCATCATAATCAAAACTTTTCCCTCCATGGCCACGGCAAGCTTTGACTCCTTACCAACGCCAATCTTTTCCGCCTTCTTGAATAGAGAAAGGGCCTCTTTGAGCTCTTTTTCCGTGTCGTTTCCGCTGTTTATAACGGCAACAAGCTTCTCAAGCCCCTTGCTGTAGTAATAGGCAGCCCTCTCCCTTTCTTTGGTTCTTAAGTGATGGATAAAGCCCAAACCAACTATCAGAACAACAAGGGCAACCACCACCGCTATTATCCTGTTTCTGTTCTCATAGATAACATCCGCAAGGTCCCTCTTCTTATCCATCCTACATCCCTCCCAGTATCTTTTGAGCTAACAAGCGTCCGTTTTTTAAAACACCCTCAGCTTCATCCTCAGAAAGGCCAGCGCCCATCAGCACCTTAAGGGCCATTTCTCTGTCCATCAAATCCCCGGGAGAATGGCTGTCCGTGTTAAACACAAGGGAAGCCCCAAACTTCTTCGCAAGAAGAGCCACATGCCCGTTGGTAAAGGAATGGCCCTTTCTGCCAGAGATCTCAAGCATCACACCCTTTTCAGCGGCCAGCTCAACTTCCTCCTCAGTTATTAGGCCGGGATGCGCAAGAATGTCGGCACCCGCTTCAATTGCGGCCCTGTTGGTCCCTGGCGCCACGGGCTCCACTATGGTCTCCCCGTGAACCACCACCAGCCTCGCACCCAGCTTTCTGGCAGTCTTCACCGCATCGGCTATGAGGGACGGCGGAACATGGGTTATCTCTATGCCGGGAATGACCTTTATCCCCAAGTTGAAGGAGTTTATCCTTTCCGCCACCTTCACCACATTAGGAATAATAATTTCCATATTGGAAAAGTCTCCGTGATCTGTAATGCCAAGGTACTCAATGCCCTTAACAAGTGCCCTTCTCACCAGCTCCGATGGGATCAGCTCGCCGTCGCTAAATGTGGTGTGTGTATGAAGATCCACCATTGCCACGCTCCTACAAATTTGCTAATGGGATTTAGCAACAATTTTCATCATTTACAACAGAAGGGACAGCAAATGGACGAACTCACAGGAGTAATAGTGGTTAACAAAAGGGAGGGCATAACCTCCACGAAGGTCGTGGAAAGAATAAGAAGGCTGCTAAAGGTGAAAAAGGCGGGACACCTGGGCACCTTGGACCCCATGGCAACGGGAGTGCTTCCCATAGCGGTGGGAAGGGCCACCAAGCTTTCGGAAGTGTTCATGGAACAGCCTAAGGAGTATGTGGGAAGGATAAAGCTCGGTATCCTCACAGACACCTACGATAGGGAGGGAAAGGTCATTGAAGAAAAGCCCGTGCCTGAGCTCACAAAGGAAAGGATAGAAGAGGTGCTTGAAAAGTTCAAGGGAGACATATGGCAAATTCCTCCCATGTACTCTGCAAAGAGATACAAGGGAAAAAGGCTTTATCAGCTAGCAAGAGAGGGAAAGGAGGTAGAAAGGAAACCAAAAAAGGTCCACATCTACGACATAAAACTGATAGACTACCAGCCTCCATACCTTAAGATCTACACAAAGGTGGGTAAAGGGGTTTATATAAGAACCCTGGCGAAGGACATAGGAGAAGAGCTGGGAACTGTGGGAACCCTTTGGGATCTCACGAGGACTTCTGCAGCAGGCTTCACCACAGACCAGATGGTAAGCCTTGAGGAGCTAAAGGAAATGGAGCTTGAAGAGAGGAGAAAGCTTGTAATTCCTCTAAGCGAATGCTTAAAGGAACTGCCTACGCTTAAGGTAATGGGAAGGCTGAAGTGGTGGATAACGGTGGGAAACGCCGTGGTGGTTACGCCGCAGGAGCTTGGAAAGGAAAGTCTTGAAGAGGGGGAATATGTGCGCATATTAAACGAAGACAATGAATTTATAGCCCTTGGGGTTATAAAGCGTTCACCTGACGGAAGGTGGTTGTGTCATCCGCAAAAAGTGCTTTACACATCTTAAAGTTGGTTATATGAAAAGAAAAGCAAAACAAAGGAGGTGTAGGCAGTGAGCATCACCAAGGAGAAAAAGCAGGAAATTATCAAGCAGTTTCAGAAGCACGAAAAAGACACAGGTTCTGTTGAGGTGCAGATAGCCATAATGACGGAAAGGATCCGCAGGCTCACGGAGCACTTTGAAAGGCACAAGCACGACACAAACTCCAAAAGGGGCCTATTAAGGCTCATTGGAAGAAGAAGAAAGCTACTTAAGTATCTGGCAAGAACAAATCCTGAGGGATACAAAGAGCTGATACAAAAACTAGGACTCAGGAAGTAAACCATGGGGGCAAAAAGCGTAGAGTGCGAAATTGGTGGGAAAAAACTGATTATTGAAACGGGAAAGGTTGCAAAGCAGGCCAACGGTGCTGTTGTTGTAAAGTGCGGAGAAAGCATGGTTCTTGTAACGGCCTGCTGCGCTGAAGAGCCCACAGAAGGTTTGGATTTCTTCCCCTTAACAGTTGAATACAGGGAAAGGGCCTACGCCGCTGGAAAGATCCCTGGTGGTTTTATCAAAAGAGAAGGAAAGCCCATGGACAACGAGATACTTGTGTCCCGCCTAATAGACAGGCCCATAAGGCCCCTATTCCCGGATGGGTTCAGAAACGAGGTGCAGGTAATGGCCCTGGTTATATCCGCCAGCGAGGAGGACCCTCCAGATGTTTTGGCAATAGTCGGAGCATCAGCCGCCCTTTCCATATCGGATATTCCCTTTGAAGGACCTATAGGAGCCGTAAGGGTGGGGCTCGTTGACGGACAGTTTGTGATAAACCCCTCACAGGAGCAGATTGAAAACTCCCTTTTGAATATCGTTGTTGCTGGAACAAAAGATGCCATCGTTATGGTGGAGGCAGGAGCTAAGGAGGTATCCGAAGAAACCATCATAGAGGCGTTAAAGGTTGCCCACGAGGAGATAAAGAAGCTCGTTGCCGTGCAGGAAGAGCTTGTTAGAGAAGTGGGCAAAGAGAAGATAGCGTTTGAACCTCCACCCTCCACCGAAGAGTACGAGAAGCAGATAAGGGAGAAGCACCTACAGGCTCTTCTGTCCGCAATAAGGGTACAGGGCAAGAAGGCAAGGGAAAAGGCGCTCAAACAGCTAAAGCAGAGCATCCTTGAGGAGTATCCGGAAGAGGAGCAACCGCTTGTGGCCCTTGCCTTTGACAAGGTGGAAAAGGAAGAGATGCGCAGAATGATCCTTGAAGAAAAAGTGAGGGCTGACGGAAGGGGGCCGAAGGACATAAGGCCCATAACCTGCGAGGTGGGAGTGCTTCCCGGAGCGCACGGTTCCGCCCTCTTCACCAGAGGAGAAACCCAGGCTCTGGTGGCGGTAACCTTAGGCATGCCAGGGGAAGACGAGCAGATGCTGGACGAGCTCTTTGGAGAGGGATCCAAGCCCTTCATGGTTCACTACAACTTTCCACCCTTCTGCGTGGGTGAGGTAAGGCCACTTAGAGGACCTTCAAGAAGGGAAATAGGACACGGAGCCCTGGCAGAAAGGGCGTTAAAGCCCATGGTTCCTGTAAAAAGTGAGGAGTTCCCGTATATAGTAAGAGTGGTGTCTGATATACTGGAGTCCAACGGCTCTTCATCCATGGCCACAGTTTGCGGCGGATCCTTGGCCCTTATGGACGCCGGAGTCCCTATAAAGAAACCCGTTGCTGGAATAGCCATGGGACTAGTGATGGACGAGGAGACCGGGAAGTATGTGATCCTGTCGGACATCTTGGGTATGGAGGATCACCTTGGAGACATGGACTTTAAGGTTGCAGGAACGGAGGACGGCATCACCGCCTTGCAGATGGATATAAAGATAAGCGGCATAACCTGGGATATCATGGCAGAGGCACTGCAGCAGGCAAAAGAGGGAAGGCTGTACATCCTTGAGAAGATGAAGGAGACACTGCCTGCTCCAAGACCGCAGCTTTCCCCCAAGGCCCCGAGGATACTCTCCATGCAGATCAAGCCGAGCTTCATAAGGGATGTCATAGGACCCGGTGGAAGAACTATAAGGGCCATAATAGACAAAACGGGAGCCCGCATATTCATAGATGAAAACGGACTTGTAACGGTATCAGCAGAAACAGAAGAAGCTGCAAAGGAAGCCCTGGATATCATTTCTAAAATAGCCCATGAGTACCATGTGGGGGAACTGGTAAAGGGTAGGATAAAGCGTATTGAGGACTACGGCCTATTTATAGAGGTAGCCCCGGGAAGAGAGGGACTACTACATATATCTCAGATATCAGACAGAAGGATCAGGGATCTCAAGGAGGAGTTCAACATAGGAGATGAGGTGGAAGCAAAGATAATGGAGATAGATGAGCTAGGAAGATTTAGGCTCACCAGAAGGGGGCTTGAAGGAGGTCCCAAAGAGGAACCTCAGCAGAAGACTGTAAGAGCAGCTACAGGGAGAAATCCTACTCAAAAACCCAATAGAAGACCCCAGCCCAAACACCCCAGCGTTAGGGGCAAGGGAGAAAGGGGCAAACACTAAGCTGTTTGTCCCTTTCCGTATCCCCTTAACCACTTCCTTATCTTGGGGACGAAGGCAGGATTTACACTTAGCTTCTTCACACCCGCCTTAAGTATATAGGGAAGGTATTTGGGATTCCTAGCAACCTCACCACAAAGGGTTATTTTATCGGGACCCACAGACCTAACAAGATACCTTAAAGCCTCTATAAGCACCAAGTTATTGGGAGGCTCCAGATACTCAGGTAGCTCACACTCTCTGTCTATCCCGTATAAAAGGCTAACAAGGTCATTGGTTCCCACGCTGACAAAGTCCACCTCTGAGGCGATCCTCTTTGCCTCCACCACACCCGCAGGCGTCTCAAGCATCGCACCGTAAACCAGCTCAGACGGCCTTTTATCCAAACAGAAAAGCTCCTCCTCCACCACTCCCTTAACCCACCTAACCTCATAGGGATCGGAAACCATGGGAATAAGGAGCCTTAATTGCCTGCCCTCAAAGGCCTTCAATATTGCCCTAACATGGGTTCTGAAGAGGTCCTCCTCTGCCATGAAAAACCTTATCCCTCTGTAACTTATAAGATCCCGCATGTATTCGGCATAAATCGGTATTTTATCCCCTCCGAGATCTGCTATCCTCACATTCACAGATATGTTATCATCCAAGTATCTCAACATCCTTCTAAGGTAGCCAACCTGCTCTTCCTCTGTAGGCCAATTGCTTGATGTAAGGTACATGTACTCCGTCCTGAATATCCCCACCCCTTTAGCTCCAACCTTGGAAACAACTTTTGCCTCCTCCGGAAAGTCTATGTTCACATAGAGATCAACAGGTATAGGCTCTTTTTCGTGTTCTTCAGCAACCTCAACAACCGTGGTGAGATCCTCCTTCTGGGGATCCACCACCACACCCCTATCCCCATCAACCAAAACAACGTCACCGTTATTTAGAACCTCTGTAGCATCGGGCAACTTAACCATGGGAATACCCATGGATCTTGCAAGTATGCTGGCGTGAGAGGTCTCGCTTCCCTTCTCAACCACAATCCCTTTTATCCCTTTCTCCGCCACATTTACCACATCCACTGGTGATATGAAGGTAACTACGAGGATCTCTCCCCTTCTGGCAACAGTGTCCCAATCAACTCCAACATCGGAAAGTTTTGCAAGAAGAAACTTCCTCACATACCTTATATCTTTGGCCCTTTCTCTCAAATATTTATCGTTAACATTAAGGATTTTCTCCTCATAGTCCTTAAAAAAGAACTTTATAGCATCAGCAGCCGACACCCCTTCTCTTAATTTTTCAACCACATACTCGGTGAAGGCAGGATCCTCCATAAACATCAGATAAAGCTCTATTATGTCCAATACCTCTCTCTTATACGTGCGTGATATACGGCTCTTGAGGGCCTCAAGCTCCTTTTTTGCAGAACTGAGAGCTTTAAAAAACTTTTCTACCTCATCTGCAAAGGCTCCAGCCTGCTCTTTCCCAACGAAAGTGGCCATAAGAACCGCTTTTCCCGATGCCTTACCAGGAGAAAGGGGAATTCCCTCAAAAACCCTACGCATCCTTTGACAACCCCTCCAAAAGCTCCCTCATGGCGTTAAAGGCCCTTTCTTCGTCCTCTCCCTCAACTTCTAAATTTAAAACCGTGCCCTTAGAAGCCCCAAGGGCTAAAAGTCCCAGGATGCTTTTGCAGTTAGCCCTTAAGTTGTTATCCTCCCTTTCAAGATATATCTTGGAGGAAAACTTGGAAGCCTCCTTAACTATAGCAGCAGCTACCCTTGCATGGATACCGTATTTGTTTTCAACGACGATCTTCTTTCTCTTCATGCTAGAAGCGTTCTATAGCTGTTGAGTTCTCTGTGGTATATGGAAACTTTATATCCTGCATCTAAAAGTTTCTTACCCAAAACCTCAGCAACCGCAACGGATCTGTGAACACCACCTGTGCACCCTACTCCCAGGCTCACATGAACCCTGCCATCTGCCTTCAACTGTTCAACGGAAAAGAGAACAAAGTCGCACAACTTTCGGATGAAACTCTGAGCCTCGGAAGATGAAAGCACATATGAGGAAACCCTCTCATCCATACCTGTTAGATGCCTCAGATCTTCAACATAGTGAGGATTGGGAAGCCCCCTTGCATCAAGAACCATGTCTAGATACGGAGGAATGCCCCTCTTAAAGCTGAATGAGGTTATAAACACCTGAAAGGAAGGATCTACCACGTCGTAAAAGAGCTCAAATATACACCTTCTAAGGGCATAACTATTCATGGAAGAGGTATCTATAACCCTGTCCGCCATGCTTTTCACAGGCGCCAAAAGATCCCTTTCCCTCTTTAGGGCCTCAGAAAGTGTAAAATCCGCAAGGGGATGAAACCTTCTGGTCTCCTTGTATCTGGAAACTATGGCAGAATCATCGGCCTCAAGATAAATTAACGAAATATCAAACCTTTCCCTCAAGCTTTCCAGCTTGTCTCCTATATGGGTTATGCCTTTTTTGTCCCTTATGTCCACTCCCAGGGCCACAAGGGGCAACTTTTCCCTCTCACAGTAGCTGAGAAAGCTCTCAAAGAACTCCACGGGCAGGTTGTCAACACAGTAAAAACCAAGATCCTCTAGTGCTTTAAGGGCCGTGGTCTTTCCCGCTCCAGAGAGGCCAGAAACGACCACAACCTTACTCAACGCCCTTGCCATCCACTTCCACCCCAAGAAGAAGCTTCTCTATGTTGTTGAAGGTTATACCGTTTTTGTGAAGCAAGAAGAGCTTGGATGCCACCTCTACCAGAAGTGCTATGTTCCTTCCTGGAGACACGGGAATCTCCACATAGGGCACCTTAACCCCCAAAACTTCTTTGGTTCTGCTGGTGAAGGAAAGCCTCTCTATTGAAGGGCTCTCAGACCACTTGAGAAGCCTCACTATCATATCCAGACGCTTCCTCTCCCTGATGGAAGACACCCCGAACAGATCCTTTATATCCACAATGCCCAGCCCCCTAACCTCCATCAAGTGCTGAACCCTAACAGGAGCAGTTCCCCATAGAACCCCCCTCTTGTTCTTAACAATCACTATGTCATCCGCCACAAGCCTGTGACCCCTAGAGATAAGATCTAAAGCACACTCGCTTTTTCCTATTCCACTATCCCCCGTAATGAGCACTCCCACTCCAAACACATCCAGAAGAACACCATGCAGGCTTATCTCAGGTGATAAACGATCTTCTAAAAAGTCAGATATAACCTCTATACAGTAAGAACTCACCTTCGGAGACCTTATAAGAGGGGTGGTAAAGTCCTCCGCAGCCTCTATTAAGTAATCTAGAACCTCCAACCCCTTGGTCACCACCACACAGGAAAGCCCCAGAGAAAACAGATCCCTAACCCTCCTTTTCCCCTCCTTCTTCCCTATATAGTTTAGATAGGATATTTCTGTTTCCCCAAATATCTGCACCCTTTCGGTATGAAGATGCTTTAGAAAGCCAGCAAGGGCCAAGCCAGGCTTCTGAATCCTGCTGTTATCAACGGACTTCAAAAGCCCCGCACTTCCAGCAAGCAGCTCAAAAGAAAGGGTGGGTTTCAGCTCTTCGTAGAGTTCCTTAACCAACAGCCTCTTTCTCAAACTCCTGGTCCTTCTCCTCAAAGATTTTTATTATATCCTGAGGCGTTTCCGCCTCTAAAACCGCCTTTCTAAATTCCTCATCCTTAGCTATGCGGGATATGCGGGCAAGAAGCACAAGATACTCCTCTGGCACATCCTCTGGCGTGAATATGGTGAAGAAAAAGTGAACAGGCTTTTTGTCCAAAGCCTCAAAATCAACCCCCTCCTTAGAGCGGGCAAAGGAGACGAGGATAGCATCTATACCCTTAAGCTTAGCATGTGGAATGGCAACTCCCCTACCTATCCCAGTGCTACAAAGTTTTTCCCTCTCCACAAGGGCTTCAAGATAGGGAGCCTCCCCCCTGAGAACCCCTCTGTTTTTCAAGGTATCAACTATCTCTTTTAGAGCCCCTTCTTTATCCCTAGCCTTTAAATCCACTATTACGGAGCTTTCGGTAATGTAATCCGTGAACCTCATCGCCTACTCTGGCACTATAAGTCCTAGATTCCCGTCCTTTCTACGGTATATGACATTCATCCTGCCCGTTGCCGCATTAACAAACGCCAAAAAGTTCAGATTAAAAGTCTCAAGCTGTAAGGCGGCCTCCTCCACACTCATGGGCTTTGAGTTAACCTTTTCCTCTATTATCTCAGGCTCCCTAGAAGTGGTTTCCGGTGACTCCACAAACTCCTGACTGGAACCGGGCCTTGCTCCCCTGTACTTGCCCTCCTTTATCTTTTCCTTCCTTCTCCTCAGAGTAATCTCCATGGTATCAACCACCTTGTCTATAGAGGTGTACATATCGTGGGACTCTTCTGAGCCGTGAAACACCCCCTCTTTGGAAGATATGGTTAGATCGGCAATCCTCCTAAACTTTTCAGAAGAAAGAACCACCTGAACCGTTATAGGCTCCTCAAGATACTTTTCCAACCTCTTAACCTTCTTCTCTACATAATCTTTTAAAGCCTGAGTAAGGTCAACATTTTTTCCTGTTATTATTACCTGCATTCCTCAACCTCCTTTTGGAAGAAGATGGTATACCAAGTTCTTCTCTATACTTTGCCACAGTTCTACGTGCAATATCAAAACCCTCTTCCCTTAAAATTTCAGCAATGGCGCTATCGCTTAGAGGTCTCGTCTTGTCCTCTTTGTCTATTATCTCCTTTATCCTCCTCTTTATCACAAAACCCTTATCCTCAAAGAAGAACTTAAGAGGATATACCCCTTGCGGGGTGTGAACATACTTGCTGTTAACCACCCTGCTCACCGTTGATATGTGCAGCTCCACTTTTTCCGCAATCTCTTTTAGTGTCAAGGGCCTGAAAAATGCAGGGCCTTTATCTAAAAAGTCTTCTTCCATCTCCACTATGGCTTCCACCGTCCTTCTCAGGGTCTTGTTTCTCTGCTCAATGGCCTTCATCATCATTATGGCTCTTTTCATCTTCCTTTTGAGAAACTGCTGAACCTCCTCATCTATAGAACCTTCATAGAGGAGAGACCTATAGGATTCGTTTAACACAAGCCTTGGCGTGTAGCGCTCGTTCAAATACACCTGATACTCATCCCCCACCTTAACCACAAAGGCATCGGGTTCCACAACGGCCACATCTACATCCCCACCCCCCCATGCAGGATAGGGAACAAGTGTTACTCCATTTTCAACCGCCTTTTTTGCAACCTCCTCAATAGAGCTACCATCGCAGTTAAAACCTGCCCCTTCAAGCTGGAATCTTATAAACTCCTCGTGATCCAAAGCCCCACAACCCTCTGGCTCTACACTTTGCATGAGAAATCTTCTTAAACCCTCCACCTCCCCTTCCCCAACGCCCAGTCTCCTAGCTATATCAGAAGTAGAAACAGAAAGAAAACCTGTATTATCTATGCACTTCACAATTTCCTTCATAATGCGCTTTTCCCTTTCGCCCAGCGGAAGAACCTCCACCTGCTCCATAAGCCTTTCCTGAAGGCTTCTCTCCTTCGCAGGAAGCCTCTCCCACCAGGGAAGTTCATCCTCATCCTCCGGATAATACGCCTCCTTAGAAGGGGGAAGCTCTTCAAGAAAGGGATTCTCCAGAAGCTCCCTGTCAACCATTTCTCTTAGTTCCATTACAGGTATGGTAAGCACCTCAAGAGAAAGCTGCATCTCTGGGGTCAAAATGAGCTTGGGCTGAAGGCTCAACTCAAGGCGCTGCCTCATAAGGCAAAGTCCCTCCCCAAGTATATATCCCTCACCTTAGGCATAGAGGCTATCTCTTCAGGCGTTCCCTCTGCCACAATAACTCCCTCGTTTATTATGTAGGCCCTGTCGGTAACCTTCAAAGTTTCCCTAACATTGTGATCCGTTATTATCACACCTATTCCTCTGTTCTTCAAATCCACAATAAGCTGCTGTAGATCAGCAACCACTATGGGATCAAGACCAGCAAAGGGCTCATCCAAAAGCATAAATTTTGGACTTACGGAAAGTGCTCTGGCAACCTCCACCCTCCTGCGCTCCCCTCCAGATAGGGCATATCCCTTAACATCGGCCACCCTCTCCAATCCAAACTCGGAAAGGAGTCTCTTTGTCCTCTCCCTTATCTCTTCCTCAGAAAACCCCAGAAGCTCAAGCACTGCCTCTATGTTTTCCCTAACCGTGAGTTTCCTAAAAACAGAAGGCTCCTGGGGTAGATACCCTAATCCCTTTCTGGCCCTAAGATACATGGGAAGCCCAGTGATCTCCTCACCATCCATCACTATGCTTCCCTCATCAGGCTTTATTATGCCGACCATCATGTAGAATGTAGTGGTTTTGCCTGCACCATTTGGTCCTAATAAACCTACCACCTCCCCTCCCCTAACCTCAATAGAAACCCCATTAACCACAGCCCTCTCTCCATAGCGCTTAACGAGTCCCTGAGCCTTTAGACTCACCTTTAGCCTCTGAAGGAGATATTATTGCCTTAACCGTTGAAACTGCGTTGTCCGTTTCCACTATGCTTCTGTCATCTTTTATAAAATAGATAATTCTGCCGCCCCTAACCACATTTTCCCCTTTCCATATCTCTGGATTTCCCTCAAAAACTATCCTCTCATCCTGGGCGTAGTATGTGGCGTTACCGGACTTAACAACCTTATCCTTTAGCAACACCTCCACATGCCCAACGGCCACGATCTTAAAAACCTTGCCCTTTTTTAGGTAAACCTTCATCCTATCACAAACAAGCTTCATATCACCCTTGGTAGCCGTCACGTCCCCTATAAAATCCACAACTCCAGCCCTGTTGTCTGCTATGAGCTTCTTCGCTTCAATAATTATGGGTAGTTTCCTGCCACTTTTGTAAGCCGAAAAAGAGCCAGCAACCAACAAAAGGCAGAGCAAAATAGCCAAGAAGCATTTCCTCATCTCAAAACCACCCTCTTAAGGTGATAAACCACCACCCTGTCCCTTTTGAGAAACATGCATACATCCCTTCCCGTTACATTATACCTTCCCGTAAAGACAAAGTAACCAGGAACACACACCTTCCTCTCACTCTGCCACCACACAAGCCTTTTTGCCTTAAGGACTCCCGCCTTGCTTCTAACAACCACGTTTCCCCTAAGCCACCCTTTTTTCTTCTTTCTGTCAAAGGTTCCCCTATCCCCCGTTATGTATAGACGGCTTTTTATCTTAGGGTAGAAAAAACTCAGCTTCACATCCTCTAAGGCCAACTTCTGGCCTTCTAGCTTAACCGAACGCGCCACAAGAAGCCATACAGCACCATCCCTATCCATAGACTTCACCTCTAACGAAAGCCCCTTTCCCCTGCGCTTAACAGAAACAGAAACCCTTGCCTTTTCAAACCTGTGGTAGAGCTGAAGCCCCTTTTTTAAAACGACGAAGCCAACAGCAAAAAGTAGCAACAAAATGAGAACGAACTTCTTCATCTTTTGTATCTTTCCATCACCTTATCCCAAAGACCCTTGGCCCTTATGATAAGCTCCACCACCTCCCTCACAGCACCCCTTCCCCCTTCCTTCTCGGTAACATAGTGGGCTATCCTCTTAACCTCAGGATGGGCATCCTGAACGGCCACTGCAAAGCCCACCCTTTTCATTATGGGCATATCCACAACATCATCCCCTATGTAGGCAATCTCCTCATCGGAAAGCCCCAGTGAAAGCTTCAACTTTTCATAAACCTCAAGCTTGTTATGCGCCCCCTGAAACACATGCTTTATCCCGAGCTCCCGTGCCCTTCTTTCCACAACTTTAGACGTTCTCCCCGTTATAATGGCCGTTTCAACCCCTATTCTGTGGAGCATCACTATGCCATGCCCGTCCTTCACGTTAAAGAACTTCCACTCATTGCCCTCCCCATCAAGAACGATCCTTCCATCCGTCATCACACCGTCCACATCCATTATAAGCAGTTTTACCCTCTTTGCGCGATCCAACATATTTACTATCTCCTCTTCAGCGTATAATTAGCTCCTGTATGGAGTATACACATATAGAGCCCATAAGAAAACTTCTGAAAAAGTGCCGCAGGGTATATGTGGTTGGAGGAGCCCTCAGGGACGAAGCCCTAGGGATAAAGGTAAAAGATGTGGATGTGGTAATACACGAAGACCCATCTAAGGTTCTAGATGCAGGATTTTTCCCTCTGGATCAGGAAAGAGGAATATACCGCTGTCTATGGGAAGGAATGACCATAGATGTTGCAAGAATGCAGGGAGAAAGCATTGAGGATGATCTAAAAAGAAGAGACTACACCATAAACGCCGTAGCATACGAGCTCAATCTCAAGAAGTTTATAGATCCCCTTGGAGGGCTAAAGGATGCAGAGCTGGGTATTCTGAGAGCGGTGTCCGAAGATAACATAAAAGATGATCCCGTAAGGATACTCAGAGGCATTAGACTCTGGCTGTGGCTTCCCCTGAAAATGGAAGAGAAAACCAGACACATGCTAAAAAGTAACGCAAATCTATTGAGACTTACCGCACCCGAAAGAATAAAAGAAGAGATTGTTAAGATAACGGCCCATCCACTCTCGCACAAAGCGGTTTTTGAAATGGAAAGGTTGGGGATAATTGACGAGATATTTCCCGAGCTTGCAAGAAGCAGAGGACTCTTTCAGGGAAAATTTTACGGAGTTGACCTAAAAGGGCATTTGCTTTTCACATACAGGTGCTGCGAACACCTCATAAACCACATTAAGTACTTCTTCCCAGAAGAAGAGCTAAACGCACCCTTAAAACAGGAAACAGAAAAGGGGGTAGAGAAAAGGCAGATACTTAAACTATCCGCACTGCTACACGATGTAGCAAAGCCACATACATTCAAGATAAGAAACGATCAGTACACATTCTGGGGCCATGATAAACTTGGAGCAGAAATTGCTGAAAACGCCCTTAAGAGGCTTAAGTTCTCCAGCAAGAGCGCAAAACTTGTAAGAACCTTGGTTGAAAACCACATGAGGCTGCATCTTCTAGCAAGGGCTGGGGAAATAAGCCAGAAGGCAAAGGGGCGCTTTTTCAGGCATCTTAAGGAAGATGGCGTGCTCACCGTGTATCTGTCTCTCTCCGACTCCCTGTCAAGCTCTGGTCACCTAGGCTTCTTCTATCTTCTCAGATACGCCGAAGAAATGCTTGCCTTTTACCTGGACTTCATAAAAGAAGAAAAACTCCAGAAACCTCTACTTTCGGGATATGATGTTATGGATATATTAAACATTAAGCCTGGGCCTATGGTGGGAAAGGTGCTCAGTGAGCTTTTGGAAGCACAAACTGAGGGGAGGGTAAAAACCAAAGAGGAAGCCATAAAATTTGTAAAGGAGGTTTTCCGAGATGGAAAGGGAAGAGATTCTCTTCACTAAAGAGCATAGCTGGGCAAGGATAGAGGACGAGGAAACTGTATCCATAGGCATATCTGAGTTTGCAGTAGATGAGCTTGGAGAGATAACCTATGTTGAGCTTCCTTCCATTGGACAAGAGGTATCCCAAATGGAGGTGATAGCCTCAGTTGAGTCACTAAGGGACACTATGGACATATACAGTCCTGTAAGTGGGGAGGTGATTGAGATAAACGAGATGCTCATAGACGATCCCTCCCTCATCAACGAGGACCCCTACGGAAACGGATGGATAGCCGTAATAAGGCTCCACGATCCAGACGAGCTAAACAGACTAATGCCTAAAGAGGAGTATGAAGACTACATAGAAACCATAAGGGAGGAAGGAGCTGAAGAGGAGGAGTTTTAAAGCCGTCTTTATTTTCCTGCTTATATCCCTAACAGCACAGGCGAAAAAGCTTAACCTTATGGGTATGAACTTTGTGTATGTGAAAAGCGGTTGCTTTATAATGGGCTGCGAGGGAAACAACCCAAACTGCTATATGGACGAAAAGCCTCCAGTTAAAAAGTGTGTAAAGGGATTCTGGATCTCAGAAACGGAAGTCCCACTGAAACTTTGGTGGCAGTTTGTGAAATCCACACATTACAGACCAGCCAAAAAGGACCTCTGGGGATGCGAGGACACGGCAAAGCCCATGTTTAAACAAACCCCAGAGGATCCCGTGGTATGCATAAGCTGGCTTGACGCCCAGGCCTTCATAAATTGGTTGAGGGAAAAGACCAAGCTACCAATAGATTTACCCACAGAGATCCAGTGGGAATACGCCTGCAAAAAGGGAAAAAGTGAAACCGTGCCAGCAAACTACTGGTCGGGATTTGGAGGCCGCTCCCAAAATGACCCCTTTAGATACACCTCTCCAGTAAAGGCACTTCCACCCAATAAACTTGGGCTTTACGGCATGATGGGAAACGTGTGGGAAATGATGAAGGAAAAAGGTCTTATAAAGGGATGCGGATGGGAAAGCAAAAGGAAGCTATTAAGATGCTCTGTTAAGATGAGAGTTTCTCCAGAAAGAAGCTACGACACCATAGGATTCAGGCTGGTTATAAACCAGCCTTCCCCATGAGCTCTGCGATAAACTTAACCTCACTTAAAGGCATATCAAGCTCTTTTGCAACCTCAGCAGGGCTTTTACCCTTGCTTAAAAGGTGCTTAACCAATTCCCTCTTTTTCTTCTTTTCTTCCTCCTTGCGGGAAACCGCATCGGAAAGAAACTTCATCTTCCTCTCCACCTCAAGCTCAAGCTTCTTTAGCTCCTTTATGGCCCTATCCTTCTCATAAACCACAGCATCCTGAAGTGCCCCTATCTCCTTCGCCTTATCTTCAATAAGGGTTTTTATGCGTTCCTCAACCGCCAGCACCCTTTCTAGATCCTTCTTTTCAAGCCTTCTACGGGAGGCAAGAAAGAACAGAAGAAAAACGACCACTATATCAAAGAGCACCTGAAGCACTATGAAGACAAATACTAGGTGCGACCCAGACATCTCCTGGCAAGAAGCTCCCTTTGCTTTATAAAGACAAACTTAATGATATCTTCTCTGTCGTCCTCCCTTATGTAATCAAAGGAAACCCTAACTATAAAGCCATTGTTACCCTCATCACAGCTCACCACCCTACCCACAGCCCTTATCCCAGTTTTGGGGAAGAGGGGAATGTGTAGAAATACATCAAGCATTGTTTCCTTCTCCATCCTCCTATCCCAGCCAAAGGAAAAGCCCCCTCCCCCTAGATCCAGAGTAACCGCCTGATGTTCATAGAATCTTTTGCTTTCATGCTCAAGCCTTGAGGATATCTCATCAACCCTTTTCATAAGGTAAACCAAAAGCTCCAGAACTACGGGATTAACCTCCTTGGTTTCATGCAGTTTATACTTCTCCATGATAAGCCTACTAAAAGAAGAGACATTCTCGTAAAAGTCCCCCTCTCCCTTGTTCAGGGCCTCAACCACCTTCGTTTTCTCTTCGTTGCCTATTATGTTAAAGCTCACATTTATGGCTATGGGAATTCTCACATAGCTTCTCTTCCCCTCTCGCATTACCCACCTCACACCTTTATGTTAATGCGCCTTCCAACCTCTCTGGACCCTGCCGATTCCTCTAGCTCGTTAACACGAAACTCCCTGCTGTTGAAATAGCTCTTCGTTTCAGCCATCCTCAGCTCAGCAGGCACATTCCTAGGGCTTATATGCACAGTACCCACCACATCCCACACATAGGACAGCTTGCCAACAAGATGCAAAGTGCTGCGGGAATACACTAGCAATCTCCTTGATAATAACCTCTTTATAAGGTTAAATATGCCAAATGTTAAGCAAAATCAACGAAGGAGAAGGTCATGGCTTTAGAAGAGGCGCTAAGAAATTTTGTAATAACCATGTTAAGCAATCTAAAACTTCCCCTTTCCAATGAAGAAATAAACGAACTTATAGACATAGTGAAGTTCTCAGATAATCCTGAGGAGATAGAAAAGTGTGCGGAGAAGATAGCAGAAAGTCTAAAAGAAAAGGAAGAAAAGAAACTTATGGATATAGCTTTAGAGATTATAAACAGCTTCTGCGAAATCCTGAGCATTGATCCCCTTGAGATAAAGACACCTAGAACGCTGGACGAAGCCTTCAAAGAACTGGCGGATATGGCTGAAAGGGCAAGGGAAAGCTTCAAGTGCACTAAGAAGGAACAAATTGAGAGAATAAGAGAATACATAAAGGAGTTGATAGAACACATAGGAGATAGGTACCCCTCCCCCGATTCAAGGATCATCGTTGAGGCTACCCTTGATAAGCTTGATGAGGATACAGAAGCCATATTCAATCCAGAAACCTACAAGAGGATCCAGGATCTCATAATAGAAAGGGAAAAGATACTGGCCCTTGAAAGGGCAAAGATAAGGGAGAAGTTGAAGCTTGTGGCAAAAAGCCTAGTTGACACCCTTAATTCCTTGGACACCTCGGAAGACAACATAATAAACTCTTTAAATGAGCATGTGGCAGACATTGAAGATGTATTAAAACTGGAAAGTCTAGAAGAAATAACTGAAAGACTGACAAAGCTTTCTGGCAGACTTAAGCAGACTATTCTCAATGTAAAAAGGGAGCTCTCAAGATCAAAGGCAGAGATACAAAAGAGCAAACAGTCCGTTGAAAGGCTGAAGGCAGAGCTTGAGAAATACAAAGAGATATCCATCATTGATGAGCTTACAAAGATTCTGAACCGCAGAGGTATAATGGAGATACTTCAGAAAGAGATTGCAAGAAGCAAGCGCTTTGGACTACCCCTTTCTGTCATTATGATAGAC
>JALVZS010000225.1:0-396 GCA_027022065.1 bacterium | reverse complement strand
CGATGTGGTGGGAAGATTCGGGGGAGAGGAGTTCCTAGTAATACTCACAAACACAGATGCGAAATCTGCCAAAGTAGTGGCAGAAAAGTTGAGATCCGCTGTTGAGAAAAAGACTTTTAAGTACAAGAACGAAACCTTCAAGGTTACGATTAGTCTGGGCATTGCCTCATTAAGAGAGGATGACACCCCAGAATCCATAATAGAGAGAGCAGATGACGCCCTTTACATCTCAAAGAAAGAGGGGAAAAACAGAGTAACTGTCATTGAATAAGTCCTTCTCCCAAGAGGACCTCAACAGCCCTCCTGCCATCTTTATTCATACTCCAGGTCCACCTATTAACGAAGGCCCTTATATGGGCCTTTACCACATCATCGGAAAGCTCCTGCGCATACCGC
>JALVZS010000224.1 GCA_027022065.1 bacterium | reverse complement strand
CGATTCAAGGCTAAGCCTCTCCTTACCACTTCTCTCCTCAAGAATGGAAAACCTTGTTATATCTCTTAAAATAATAACAACCCCACTTCCCGAAGTATACTCCAGTGGAAACATATCGGCTATAACTCTCCTCTCGCCCCTTCCCGAACTTAGCTTTCCCTCCACATTAAAGATCCCTTCACCTGTTGTCCTAACCTTCTGGACAACCAGCAGAAGATCACTGTTATCTATTATCCTCTCAATGCCCATCCCCTCCAAACGCCCCTGAGGCATAAAGAAATCATAGGCAGAAGGATTGGCGTAAACCACAAGACCGTCTGTACCCACCACAATTACAGGATGGGGAAAAGCAGAAAGTATCTCCTCCTCTATGCCCCTTTTTTTCTCCATTTGATAGATGTATATATACATCATGCTTTCCAATAACAAGTTGGTGAAACGAATTCCCATACCCACGCCCTACCCCATAGGGGACATATACTGCTACCTCATTAGAGATGACCCCATTACGGTAATAGACACAGGAGTTAATCTCCCACAAACAGAGGATATATGGAAACAAAAGCTCAAAGAGATGAAACTCTCCTTCAAAGACATAAAGAGGATTGTGATCACCCATGGGCACTCGGACCACTACGGATTCGCAAGGAGATTAAGCCAGCTATCGGGTGCTCCCATATATGTTCACCTAGGGGACTGGAAAAAGGTAAAGGACAGGAAAGGCTACTACCAAGGCATGTTTCCCTATATGGGGAGGTACGGAATTCCCCCTTGGTATCTTGACACATTTCTCAAAGTGCTCATCTGGGAAAGAAACTTCTGTGAGGATATAAAGGAAGGGCTTGTCCCACTTAAAGATCAGGATGTTTTGGAATTTGAACATATAAGTCTAAAGGTGATCCACACCCCAGGCCATTCATTGGGACATGTAATACTCATGCACGAAACAGAAGCATTTTCAGGCGACTTCATATTTTCCACCATAACCTCTATCCCCACGCTGGAGTTTGACGAAAAGGGAAATAGAAAAAAAACCGTGCTAATGTATGAAAGCGCCATAAAAAGGGCAAAGCGGGAAGGGCTTAAGCTGTTCCTTCCATCCCATCTTGAAGAACGGGGAGACTTTGATGAAGCCCTAAGGGCAATGAATGAGAGGAGAAGAAAAAAGGAAGAAAAAATCCTTGCTTTTCTCAAAAAGGCAAAAAGGGCAACCCCCTTTGAGATAATGAAAGAGCTGTACCCTGAGCACAAAAAGGCAGAAGTTTACATGCTGCTTTCGGATATAATGGGCAGACTGGATCTGCTTGAGGAGAAAGGGCTCGTAAAATGGGAAGAGGAAAATGGAAAGCTCTTATACTGCTTATCATCCTACCCCACACCTGCCTAGCTTCTAAGCTCATAGAGAGGCACAGTTATACAGTTTACTTCGGCATACTAAAAGTAGGATACGCCTACACAAAGCTCTACCAGATAGACAGCTCCACCTACAAGGCCACCGCCTTCGCCAGAACTCCAAAACTGATAGACATCTTCTACAAGGTGAGAGACAGAATGGAAAGCCTTTTTACAAAGAACCATCTGATAAAATATAAAGCCAAAATAAGAGAAGGCGGATACAAAAGAGATGACCTCATACTCTACGACGAAAAGCAACAGCTTTTAACATACATTAGAAATGGCAAAGTAAAGAAAAAGTTCCAAATCCCTCCACCTATCTTTGACATGCTA
>JALVZS010000223.1 GCA_027022065.1 bacterium | reverse complement strand
AAAAGGATGTGATTGCCGGAAATGTGGCCACAGCGGAAGGAGCAGAAGATCTCATAAAAGCAGGAGCCGATGCTGTTAAGGTTGGAATAGGGCCTGGCTCCATCTGCACCACTAGAGTTGTGGCAGGTGTGGGAGTCCCCCAGATTACGGCTATTATGTGGGTGGCAAAGGTAGCCGATAGATACGGTGTACCAGTAATAGCAGATGGAGGCATAAAGTACTCAGGGGACATAACGAAGGCACTTGCCGCCGGAGCAAGCTCTGTGATGATTGGAAACCTCTTTGCCGGAACAAAAGAAAGCCCAGGAGAGATAGTACTCTATCAGGGAAGGAGCTACAAGGTTTACAGGGGCATGGGCTCCATAGATGCCATGAAGAAAGGCTCAAAAGACAGGTACTTCAGAGACGACTACAACGTGGAGGAAAAGAAGCTCGTTCCAGAGGGCATAGAAGGAAGGGTGCCCTACAGAGGGCCCGTTGCAGACATGGTGCACCAGCTTGTGGGTGGACTCAAAGCAGGTATGGGATACTGTGGGGCAAGAAACATAGAGGAGCTGAGGAAGAAGGCAAGGTTTGTGCGCATCACCAACGCAGGATTAAGAGAAAGCCACGTGCACGATGTAATAATCACTAAGGAAGCTCCCAACTACTGGCTTGACTGATGGAGGGCATCCCAAAAAGGTCTGATATAGAAAGGATCCTTTCAGAGGTCAAAGATCCAGAAACCGGTGTAAGCGTAAAAGAGCTGGGATTGATAAAGGCCATTGATTATTTTCCAGAGGAGAAGCGTCTGCTCATAAGGGTGGACTTCAAGAGAAGGACCCCAAGTTGCCCGGCCTGTGCCTCCATAGCCTGGTTTGTGCAGAAGAAAATACTAGATGAGCTCTATAAAGAGTTTATAAAGTTTGAGGGGATTGAAAAAATAGAGTTTAAAGAATAGCTACTTCCACCTCCAGTGGCGCCTGATCTTCCACCTCTTCCACTCCTGATACTCCCTGCACAGCTCCACGAAGTCTTCTGGATCCACCTCCCCTTCCAGGTACCTCTTCAGCATCTGAACGCTGTACTCTGGCACCGCCTTGCACATGGCATTGTGGCTCTGAAGCGAAAGTAACTTATCCCTGTATCCGTAGGCATCTGGAGGCTCAGAGGGCACATAGTGCCACATGTTTAAAGGCTCACTAACCGTGAATAGAACCAGCACATAACCCCCTTTTATGTTTTCAAGATTCACCATAAAGTGAAAGTTTCTTGCCGTGCACACATAGCTATAAACACCCTCTATATCGGTCACCACAGCCCTGCCACCCCCTCCTGCACACAGGTTTTGTGCAAGGAGAATGTACCTGCTCCTGAACCTGGTCAACACCACTATCTGCCTTGGTCCCACCACAAAGGCAGAATCTCCGTATCTTGAAGCCGTATTCCTAATACTTTCCGAAAATTCAGGTGCTCTTGAGCAAGAGATAACAATCACCAGTAGAAACATCGTTAAAACCGCAACAAAGCCTCTGGAATACCCCCGAAGCGTTCCTCGTAAAACCCCTTCCAGTTTTTGAAGCACTCCACATAGGAAAATCCTTTTACCGGCCTGCAAAGCACCTCTCCTTCCCAAAGGGTCTCTTCACACGGTTCAAGAAGAAGACATTCACAAGGCCTTTTGTCAATACCAAGCGAGGCTGTTCGAAAAATAGATCTTGACTAAGGGGGAGCCAAGGATTAGCTCCCCCAATATGAGAAGAAGCAAACTCA
>JALVZS010000222.1 GCA_027022065.1 bacterium | reverse complement strand
CTACTGCGAGTTAGAGTGCGCTGAGGTTATGGGATACAAGGCAGCCTGGCTCTTTGACAACGACGCCCACTACAGAGAAATCGGTGCGGCGGCCAACATAGCAAAAACCGTTGCGGTAGAAGCGGCATTTAAAGCTGTTTACTGGGCCATGCAGGTCCACGGCGGATACGGATACGCAAAAGAGTACCATGTGGAAAGGTGGTGGAGGGAGATAAACCTGGTAAGGCTTGCCCCCGTGACCCAACAGATGGCCCTGAACTACATAGCCCAGCACATTCTGGGTCTTCCTAAAAGCTATAGATAAACCCAAGGCCCCCCCTTCGGGGGGCCTTTTTTCACATTAAAGACTCCATTGCGGAGAAAAGCTCCCCTGCTGTAAAGGGTTTGGGCAAAAAGGTAGCCTTGGCCTCTTTGGTAAACTCCTTCGCCTCTGCAATCTTGTTTGAGTAGCCCGTTATCAGAACCACCTTCAACTCTGGAGACTTCTGCACGCACCTTCTTGCAAGCTCTATCCCGTCCATCTTGGGAAGCATCACATCGGCTATGAGCCAATCGGGTCTCTTTTCGTCAAATAGTTTGAGCGCTTCTTCCGGATCTTCAAATCCCCAAACGATGAGCCCTGCCCCCTGCAGAAAGCCTTCAAGAAGCTTTAAAAGCTCCCTGTTGTCCTCCACCACGAAGGCCTTGCCGGAAAATCTTTTCTCTTTCAGTGAAAATTCCTCCTCAATGGTCCTTCCGTTTTCCTTGGCCTCTGGCAGGTATATGATGAACTTAGTGCCCTTGCCAGGCGTGCTCTCCACATCTATCATGCCCTCCATAATAGAAACCGCCCTCTGAACCTGGGAAAGCCCCAGCCCCGTTCCTTTGCCAGGCTCTTTTGTGGTGAAGAAGGGATCAAATATGCGGTCTATAATTTCTGCAGGTATCCCGCATCCCGTATCCTCAACCTCTATAACTATGGCGCTTCTCGTCCCTCCCTGTATGGATATGGGAAGCCTGTGTTTTTTAAGCCTTATTATGAGTTTTCCTCCCTCCGGCATAGCGTCTCTGGCGTTGGATGCGAGGTTGAGCATCATGCTGTGAAACTGCGTGGGATCAATCTTTGCTTTATACTCCGGGTGCCCGTCGTCCTCATAGATGACCTCAATATTTTCGGGCAAGGTCCTTCTCAACAGGTGTATTAACCCTTTTATAAAGTGTTTGAGGTTGACAACCTTTTTCTCCTCCTCAGCCCCTCTTGTTAGCACCAGTATCTGCTTAATTATGTTGGCAGCGTGCTGGCACTGATCGTATATGACCTTGAACAGCTCTTTTGAGCCTTCGTCTGCAGTGGACTCATACCCAAGCTGGGCATATCCCATAATAACATTCACCACATTATTGAAGTCGTGGGCTATACCCCCTGCAAGGGTTCCCACCGCATCCAATCTCTCCATCCTCTTCCTCAGCCGCTCAAACCTCTCAACCCTTTCCATCTCATGCTCCAAGGTAAGAAGCAGGGAGAGAATGTGTATGGTTAGGTTGAAGTAGTAGAAGTCCACCTCGGTGTATCCTGGCTTCTCCCAACTTCTCGCAACGGTAAGGGAATACATAGGCTTTTCAAAAACTGAAATAAGAGCTGCCATTGCACTTTTTACCTTTTTCGCCTCCTCTTCATAACCTTTCGGGACTTTATCAAAAGGATATTTCTTAAAAAGTTTGGGCTTTAGTGTTACCGCCACAGAACCTATAATCCCTTCTCCAAAAGGAATAGGCGGTAGCTCTTCCCTATCAAAACCTAAAAATAGCATCGGCACTATCTGCCTTTTTTCGTGGTCTATCCTCCCCAAAAGACAATATGTAGCGTCAAACATATGCTTTATAGCCTTTAAAATCCACAGCTTCCTCTGCTTCGCCTCCTTCTCCCTGAAAAGGTGCTGTAGCAGATCCACCAAGGCCTCTACCAACCTCCTCTCTCTACCCAAAAGATCCTGAAAGAGCTTAAGGCTTATGACTATGGATAAAAGGTTGCTTGCAATTCTCAGGTTTGCATCGGCTATGTAGGTAAAGGGCCTTCTGCCCCTCTTCCTTCCTATTCCTATGGCGCCTATGATGTTCTTCTCGGGAAGCACTATGGGAATGCAGAAGCTATCCCCTATGTACTGGGCAAGTTTTTTGTCGCTTCTGGGAAACTTGGCGTAGTCTCCCCTTATGGGCTCTTCCGTGAGCATGCAAACGCCTAAAGGAGAGTTTCCCGGCTTTGCAGGCGGTATTTCTATGTCCTCGGAAAGGTACCTGTGGTAGACAAAGATTCTGTTCTCCCCGTCCCACAGGGTTATAGCCGCATAGTCTGCATCAACGCTTTCCTTAAGGTAGTAAAGCACCTTCTCTATAACATCATCCAGCGTTCCTTCCCTAACGGCCTTCTTGAGAAAATCCTCCATCAAAAAAGCTACCACGCCTTTCTTCAAATCACTCTCCCCCTTTCAGCCTGTAAAGGCACAATCTATGTTTTTGATAACTGCAGCAGGTAATTAAAGGCAAGCCAAGATCTTTCCTTTTCCTCGTGTACACAAAGCCTTTCAGTCCGCCTAACTTCTCCACTTTTTCAATCTTTTCCCTTCCCCAGTACCATAGCTCGTTGGCTCTCAGGGAGCCGTATATGTACAGAGGCTCGCCGTCCACGTAGGCCTTCATTTCCTCAACGCACCTTTTGGGAGAGTGAAAGAGGACATCCGCCGCAGGCTGATAAAGATTGGTGTAAGAGAGGGCAAAAAGCGCACATGCAACCACCACGAAGGCCTTTTCTCTACTTATCACAAAGTAAAGCAGAACAGCAAAAGCCATTGCCAGAAGAGCAAGAACGCACCAAAGATATGGAGCATTGTATTTGAAGAAAATGTAAAGACAGCGTGCCAGCCCTCCCAGAAGCACAAAAAGCGCTAAAGTCTTGGCCCATACAAGCCTCTTTGCCCTCAAAAAGGCCCATGCGACAATAACTGACGCCGCAGGATAAAGGGGCAGAATGTATGAAGAGCGCTTTGTATCCGAGATGGAAAAAAGCACGAATACAACCCAAAACCAGATAAAGAACAAGGAAAGAGCAGGTCTTCTGTATCTCTTTAAGGCCCAGAAGGCCGTGGGGATGAGGCAGGATGCAGTTATGAAGTGGGCTGGAAAGTTAAGCACATAGAAAAAGAGGCTGGTCTTCCAGGCGGGGTTGTGGAGCATTCTGTCAATGTTGGATTTCACTATGAAGGCCTCCCAGTATCTCCTTCCCACAACCAGAGGCCACCACAGGGCAAGAACCAGGAATACTAGAAGTCCAAAAGGCACCTTCTTCCAGGGTATAGGCCTTCTTTCGGATATACTCCAGAGAAAGACCACCAAAGAGGGCACCACAAAGGCCACGGGTCCTTTGTCCATAAACCCTATGCCGCAAAGAGCAAAGGCCGCGTAAAAGGCCAAACTGCTTCTCTTCTCAAGGGCATAAACGCCTGAGCAGATAGCAGAGACAATGAAGAACAAAAGAACCATGTCGGTTATGGCAAATCGTGCCTGCTTGATGAAAAGAAGGCTTGTGCTTAGAAAAAAGCAGGAGTAAAGTGCAAGCCTTTCATCTTTCGCGTACCAAGAAACAAACAGAAAGAGCACCACAAGAACCCCAAAAGCCGCAGCCACAGAGGGAAGCCTTGCGAAAAACTCGTTGACCTTTCCATTGTTAAAGGCCAGGCTGGATACAGCCACAAGCCACACCATAAGCGGGGGTTTCTGTATCCTGTCTCCCCCGTTGTACTCCGGAATGATCCACCTTCCGTGCTCAATGGCGTTTTTGGCACACACAAGATACCTTCCCTCATCCGAGTCCCATAAGGTAACCCTGCCCAAGGTGGGGAAAACCACCAGAGCGAAGAGGGCTAGAAGGGCTAGAAACTTCAGCTTGTAATTCCCGTTGAGCATGTGTAAATTCTAAGTAAAAGGAGAAAGCAAGTAAAGAGGTTAGGCCATGGAGGAGAGGGGTTTTATTGAGAAAAGTATATTGTGCTCCTTGGGTGCCATTGCCCTTGCGGAGGAGAAGATCTCTAAAGTGCTCGGCGAGTTAGAGCAAAAGGGAGAGAAAAAACAGAAAGAACTTGCCCAGCAGTTGAAGAAAAAGGAAAGCATCGCCAAGATGGAAAGCACCCTCAACAAAGCTGCAAAAAGGCTTTTGAAGAAGCTGGACATTCCAACCTATTCGGAAATAAAGGAGCTGAAGAGCGAGATAAAGAGCCTCAAGGAGATGCTGGAAAAGAATGAAAAGAGCCAGCGTTAAGAGGAAAACGAAAGAGACAAACATATCCATTGAGATAGCCATAGACGGGAAGGGCTCCTTCTCCGGCACCGTTCCCAACGGCTTCTTCCAGCATATGCTTGAAAGTCTTGCCAAGCACAGCGGAATATCAATGGATGTTAACATAAAGGGCGATGTGCACGTGGACCTTCACCACAGCGTGGAGGACACAGGGATCGTTTTGGGCATGGCCCTTAAAGAGGCCCTTGGTGACAAAATGGGGATAAACCGCTTTGGAAGTGCGGTTGTGCCCATGGACGAAGCACTGGTGCTTTGCGCTCTGGACATCTCCGGAAGAGGAGCCTTCTTCATGGAAGGCAAAATCCCATCAGAAACAGTGGGAACATTTCCCACGGAGCTTGTGGAGGAGTTCTTCATCGCGTTTGCCAGAGAGGCAGGCATAACCCTTCACGTAAGGGTGCTTTCTGGAAAGAACGCGCATCACACGGTTGAGGCCATCTTCAAGGCCGTTGCAAGGGCGCTGAAAGAGGCTATTGCCGTATCGGGGGAAGGGATACCAAGCACAAAGGGTGTCCTATGATAGCCGTTGTGGACTACGGAAGGGGAAACCTGAGAAGCGTTCAGAAGGCCTTTGAGTATCTGGGCCATAAAGCTATTGTCACGGATGATCCAGACATTGTCGTCAAGGCGGATAAAGTGGTGCTCCCAGGGGTTGGGGCCTTTGGAGACTGCATGGAAAACCTAAAAAGCAGACACCTTGATGAAGCCGTGGTGGAGTTCATAAGATCTGGAAAGCCCTTTTTGGGGATATGTCTGGGCCTTCAGCTTCTCTTTACCGAAAGTGAAGAGTTTGGCCCCGTTAAAGGAATGGATCTTGTGAAGGGGAGGGTGGTGCGTTTTCCTAAGGGCTTGAAGATACCCCATATAGGATGGAATCAGGTGGAGATAGTCAGGGAAAATCCACTGCTTGAGGGCATAAAAAGCGGAGACTTCTTCTACTTCGTGCACTCCTACTACGTGGTGCCCGATGAGGATGTAACTTCCACAACCACAGAGTACGGCGTCACCTTTACCTCCATGATAAACAAGGACAACATTTTTGCCACCCAGTTTCATCCCGAAAAGAGCCAAAAGCTGGGGCTTAGGCTCCTTGAGAATTTTGCGAGGCTTTGACACCTATGCAAAGCTTACGATATTGGGCGTTCACTCCCGCTTTGACGTCTGTTCCCTGTGGGAAGACCACGAATCCAATGCGGTAATACCCGGCATATACCATGCAGCTACCCCAAAGGGACGCATTCCCATACTAAAGGTGCTCTTCACCAACATCTGCTATAAAAACTGCAACTACTGCGCCAACAGAAGGGACAGGGACAGAGAGCACAGGCTCTCCTTTGAGGTGGAGGAGCTTGTAAGGATTACTGAACAGCTCTACCAGAAGGGCCTCATAAAAGGGCTGTTTCTCTCATCGGGCACGGGGGAAAGCTCCACCGAAACATTCATAAAGATGGGAGAGGTGGCAAGGCTGTTAAGGAAAAGGGGGTTCAAGGGTTACATACACCTGAAGGTGCTTCCCGGTGTGCCTCTTGATGCCGTAAGCTTTTACGCAAGGTATGCAAACAGGCTATCCTGCAATCTGGAGGCCCCGTCGGAAAGGGCTTTAAGGATACTAAGCAGGGAAAAGGCCCTAGCATACCACCTTAAAGTGCTTTCCAAGTTTGGAGGAACCACCCAGTTTGTGGTGGACTACGGAGAAGAGGAAGACGAAAGCTATCTGAGGCTCATGAAAAGGCTTTTTAAAGTGGGGGTTAAAAGGATCTACTTTAAGGCCTTTATCCCCATAAAGGAAACTCCCATGGAGAACACCCCTCCTGGAAGGAAGGCCAGAGAGCACAGCCTCTATCAGGCGTCCATGCTCATCCAAAAATACGGCTTCTCACCAGAGGAGCTCCTTGAAGGAAAGAGGCTTCCCGAAGGGGACTTAAAGCTTTGGTGGGCTGAAAGGCATCCAGAGATGTTTCCCGTGGAGGTGAAGAGGGCCTCCTTTGAGGAGCTCATCAGGGTTCCCGGTATAGGCCCTAAAACCGCAAGAAAGATCCTCAGGTTAAGAAGAAAAGGCGAGCTCTCTGTAGAGGGTTTGAAGAAAGTCCTTTTCTGTTTTAATAAAAGTTGCAGATTTCTAACCTTCAACGGAAGGAGGATTGTGGAGGATGCAGATACACTCCGGATGCTACCCCTGTTTTCTCAGGCAGGTTTTAAGCGTATGCAGTGTGGTGGGGGCCGATGAGGATAAAAGAAAAGAGCTTTTAAAAAGGGTAATGGCCTTCCTTGCAGAGGCAAGAAACGACGTTCCGCCTCCCTACCTCTCAAGGGATGTTTACAACATAATCTCAGAAATCCTTGGCGTGGAGGATCCGTACAAGGAGAAAAAGGAGGAGTCCAACAGCATGGCCCTTTCCCTTTATCCCCAACTGAAAAAGATGGTGGAGGAGGCCGATGACCCCCTGTTTGAAGCGGTCAGAATAGCCATAATTGGAAACATCATAGACTTCGGAGCCTGCCAGGAGTTCAAGCTTGAGGACATCTCCAGCTTTCACGAAATCCCCATAGGGATAAACCACTATCCACAGCTCAAGGAGGAAATTGAAAGGGCAAAAACGGTGCTGTACATTGGAGACAACGCAGGGGAGGTGGTCTTTGACAGGATCCTCTTGGAGAAACTCAAAGAGATGGGGAAAAGGCTCTACTTTGCAGTAAGGAGCGCTCCCATAATAAACGACGTCACAAAAAAGGAGGCGATTGAAGCGGGCATTGATAAGGTGGCAGAGATAATTGAAAGCGGATCAGACGCCCCAGGCATTGTTATTGAAAAGGCAACAGAAAGGTTTAAACATCTTTTCAGAGACGCACACGTGGTAATAAGTAAAGGCCAAGGGAACTATGAAACACTAGAGGATATTCCGAGAAGGGTTTACTTCCTGCTCAGGGTCAAGTGCCCCGTGGTGGCAAGAAAGATTGGCACAGAGATGGGCAATATTGTTATACTGAAAGGGGGAAGGGAATGCCGTGGCCTCCTCTTGTGATAAAGGAGATGGAGCTTCCCATTCCTATAATTCAGGGCGGCATGGGAGTAGGTATATCTCTGCACAGATTGGCCTCTGCTGTGAGCAATGCAGGTGGACTTGGAGTAATAGCCGCCGCAGCCATAGGCCTTGAGCGCATAGAAACGGTAAAGGACCTTAGAAGAGCAGATGAAGAGGTCCTCAAGGAAGAGATAAGGCTGGCAAAGGAGATGGCTCCAGGCAAACCCATAGGCGTTAACATAATGGTGGCTGTAACCAACTACGAGGAAAAGGTTAAGGCGGCGATAGATGCAGGGGCAGATGCTATCATATCCGGTGCGGGCCTTCCCCTAACCCTTCCACAGGTGGCGGAGGGAAAGGATGTACTCCTTATCCCCATAGTCTCTTCTGCAAAGGCGGCAGAGGTGATACTCAAAAGGTGGTGGAAGAGGCACAAAAGACTTCCCGACGCATTCGTTCTGGAGGGTCCTCTTGCAGGAGGGCATCTGGGTTTTTCCGAGGAGGAGCTTGTTGAGGAAAAGGTGCCTGATGTCTTCTCCATACTGGAGGAGCTTATTCATCTCACAGACAAGTGGAGAATAAAAACGGGCTACAAAATACCCGTGATTGTAGCAGGGGGCATATACAGGGGCTGGGAGGTGAGAAGGGCCATAGAGATGGGAGCCGCTGGGGTGCAGATGGCAACGCGCTTTGTGGCCACCCACGAGTGCGATGCAGATGTGGCTTTTAAAGAGATGTATGTAAAAGCCAAAAAGGAGGATGTGCTCATCATAAAAAGTCCCGTAGGCATGCCCGCAAGGGCCCTCAGAACCTCATTTGTTGAAAGGATGCTGAAAGGAGAAACTGTTCCCGTAAGGTGCCCCTACAACTGCCTTAAACCCTGCAATCCCAAAAAGGTTCCCTACTGCATAGCCGAGGCACTCATAAGAGCAAAAAGAGGAGATACGGAAAACGGCCTATTCTTCTGCGGAGCAAGGGTTTACGAGGTTGACGGAATATACTCCGTAAAGGAAGTATTTGAACAACTGAAAAGGGAGTATGAGGCATGAAGCATCTTTTCGGCCCCGTTCCCTCAAGAAGACTGGGGCTTTCGCTGGGAGTTGATCTCGTTCCTTACAAGGTTTGCTCCTTTGACTGTGTCTACTGCGAATGCGGAAGAACCACTATACACACCACAAAAAGGGCGGAATATGTGCCCTGCAGTGAAGTAATAGAGGAGCTTGAAGAGTTGCTAAAAAACCCGCCTGAGCTTCACTACATAACCTTCTCTGGATTTGGAGAGCCTACTCTAAATATTGGATTCGGTAAAGTGGCCAGGTGGATAAGGGAACACACCCAGTTTCCCCTTGCCCTCCTTACAAATTCATCCCTCCTCGTGCACCCTGAGGTAAGAAAAGAGGCCTCTTTATGCACGGTGGTACTTCCATCCCTAGATGCAGCAAGACAGGAGACTTTTTTAAAAATAAACAGGCCCGCTGAAGGGATAGAGATTAAAGAGATTATCAGGGCACTTAAAGACTTCAAAAGAGAACACCCGTCGGTTAGGATGGATCTAGAAGTTCTCTTTGTTAAGGACTACAACGATCAGGAAGAGGAGATAAAGGAGCTTAAAAAGGCCATAGAGTTCATAGAGCCGGATGGCGTGCATCTCAACACGGTTGACAGACCCCCTGCGGAGAAGGTGGAGCCTGTGGACATTCAGTTCCTTAAGGAGGTTAAAAGCTACTTTGGCGGAAACACAAAAATTGTAGGTTTTGGCGAGTACGAAACCACTTTAGAGCTTGAAAGGCTGAAAGATGCGGTGCTGGCAGTAATCCAGAGAAGGCCATTAAGGGAAACGGACATCGCAAAACTCACGGGTCAAGACATAAGAATGGTGGCAAAGCTTCTAGACGCCCTGAAAAAAGACGACCTCGTGGAAGAAGTTCACTTTGAAAGCCAGTGCTTCTTCAAAGCCAGAGGAGGCTCTGCATGCCCTTCTACGACCGCGAAAGAGAGATAAAAAGCAAGGAGGTGTTAACATGAAAAGGGTGATGGCACTCCTAATGGCCCTGCTCATAGGGCTTCCTGCCTATGCCTCAACCCAGAAAAAGGTGCTTATGATAATAGCTCCTGAGAACTTCAGAGATGAGGAGCTTTTCAGAACAAAAGGTGTTTTGGAAAGCTGCGGGGCAAAGGTTGTTGTGGCTTCAACGAGGCTCGGCATTGCCCACGGAATGCTGGGCGGCACCTATATGGTGGAGAAGAAATACACCGATGTGAACTGGGATGAGTTCAGCGCCATTGTGCTTGTGGGAGGCTCAGGAGCCACCATCTTCTGGAGTGATCCCCTAATACAAAGAATGATAAAAAGCGCCTATGAGAAGGGAAAGATTGTAGCGGCCATATGCCTGTCCCCCGTTACCCTGGCCATGACAGGAATCCTCAAGGGCAAGAAGGCCACCTGCTGGCCCGGGGTGGGATGGAGACTTTCAAAATACGGGGCCATATACACGGGCAAAGGGGTGGTGGTTTCAGGAAGGATAGTTACAGCGGCAGGACCCTACTACGCCGATGAGTTTGGGAGGGCCATCTGCAGGCTCCTAGGCTATAGATGATAGAGAAGGTAAAAAGAACTATTAAAGATCACAAGCTCATTGAAGAAGGGGACAAGGTTTTAGCCGCCGTATCTGGAGGACCTGATTCTGTATGCCTGCTGGACATCCTTTTCAAACTGAAGGAAGAGCTAAATTTCCAGCTAGCTGCCGCCCACTACAATCACTGCCTAAGGGATACAGCTGAGAGGGATCAGAAGTTTGTTGAAGACTTGTGCAGTGCCTATGGCGTTGAGCTCTTCTACGGGAGGGGAAAGCCGAAAGATGCAGGATTCGGCCTGGAAGATGCTGCAAGAAGGGCAAGATACCGCTTTCTTGAGGAAACTGCAAAAAACAAAGGATTCAACAAAATAGCACTGGGACACACCCTTTCCGATAATGTGGAAAATCTGTTCATCCGCATAATAAGGGGGGCGGGACTTGAAGGCCTAAAGGGCATGCTTCCCAAGAGAGACTTATACATAAGACCCCTTCTAGAAGTAACAAGGAAAGAGGTGTTAAAGTATCTGGCGCAGAACAACCTAAACTACATGGAAGACGAAACCAACAGGGACATTACCATTCTGAGAAACTGGATAAGACACAGGCTTATCCCCGTTCTAAAAGAGAGAAATCCCTCTATAGAGGAAACGGCAGGAGGCATCTTGAAGAGCCTAAGAGAAGACTGGAAGCTTATAGAAGGGCTTGTGGATGAAGTCGAAAGAAGGCTAGACTTTTCCTTTAGGGAAGGTGTGTTATATATAAACTTACAGAATACAAACCTTGAAGATGTTCTCTGGAGGCATCTTTTCTTTAGACTACTTTACAGATACTTTTACCCTGGTTTGTCAGGAGCACTTTCCATAGCCCATGTAGAGGGCCTGGTTAAGATGGCGAAGAGAAGCGAGGGAAGCGAGAGATTGAACCTTCCGGGAGGCATTGAGGCCGTAAGGGAGTATCATCATCTCTACATAGGTCCCAAAAGGAAGGAGCCTGAAGATAAAGAGCTTCTCATACCATCAACAGGGGTCTACCTATTTGGAGACTACATCTTCACCGTCAAAAAGGGGAGTTTTACCAGCCTAATAAGCGGTGGCAGGTGGTGTGCCCTTTTTGATGCCGAGAAGGTGGGCTTTCCCCTCGTGCTCAGATATAGAAAACCCGGAGACAGGCTCCTCATCCCAGGGGTGGGGAGAAAAAAGCTGCAGGACTTCTTTGTAGACGCCAAGGTGCCCAGAAGTGAAAGGAAAAGAACACCCCTTCTTGTGAACAGCAAAGGGGAAATTCTATGGATAGTGGGATACCGCCAGAGGGAGGATCTAAGACCCTCCAATGGGGAGGCCATACTAATAGAGGCTCGGAGGAAGAGGTGAAGGTGCTAATAACCCAGGAGGAGATCAAAAAGAGGGTTGAGGAATTAGCTGAGGAGATAAGGCGAAAATACAAGGGAAAAGAGCTCGTCGTGCTTATACTCCTTAAAGGAGCTTTCGTCTTCGCAGCGGACCTTCTAAGAAGGCTTGAGGGGGTGGAGATAAGATGTGACTTCATCAAGGCCTCATCCTACGGCACATCCACGGAAAGCTCTGGAAATGTCCAACTTAACCTCCTTCCCTCTTTAGACATAACGGGCAAGGAAGTCCTTCTAGTGGACGACATACTGGATACGGGCCTCACCCTGAAAAAGGTAAAAGACTGGGTGCTTGAGCAGGGAGCCAAAAACTGCGAAACATGCGTGCTATTAGACAAGCCAGAAAGGAGAAAGGTCCCCTTCAAAGCGGACTACACAGGCTTTGAAATCCCCAACCACTTTGTTGTGGGCTACGGCATGGATTGCGCCGAAAGATACAGACATCTCCCCTATGTGGCCATATTAGAATAGCTTGCCAAAAACTCAAAACCTCATCTGGGCGCGCTCTTTAGAAACCCTGCTTAATATACTTTCAAGGGCTTCCCAGTCTCCCTTTTTGAGATCCTCCAGATAGCGCTGAAGCACCGAAATGAAGCTTTCAAGATCCCTGACCACAAAACCCCTGTTCTTCTTAAAGATCTCCACCCACATGGCAGAAGAACTTGCCGCAATCCTCGTGAAGTCCCTGAATCCCCCTCCCGCATAGTTGAGGGCAGCACCCTCGTCCCTTGCAAGAACATAGTCCACAAGGGCATAGGCTATGAGATGGGGAAGATGGCTCACCTGAGAGAAGATGCTGTCGTGCTCGTAGGGATCAAGAACCTCCACGCGGGAGCCGAGAAGCTCCCAGAAGAGCCTTGCCCTTTTCACCTCCTCGGGAGCGTTTCCTGACGGAGTCAGGATACACCTTGCACCGTCAAAAAGACCCTTAACCGCATTCATGGCACCGCTTTTTTCTGTACCCGCTATGGGATGGGCTGGAACAAAAGAGATGCCCACTTCATCAAAGATGGGTTTAACATTCTCCACCACCCATCCCTTAACGGAACCCACATCCATAACAAGCTCACTACCCGAAAGCACCCTGACAAGCCTTTCAGCCACAGGAACAAAGGCATCAAGATGGGTGGCGATAACCACAACATCGGATCCGGCAACCTCTTCCCCAATTGTTCCACGTGGAACATCGCAGAAGCCGTGGGTTATGGCGTAGTCCAAGTTGCTCTCATCCCTATCCACCCCCACGATCTCTATGGAAGGATTGATAAGCTTGAGATTCAGGGCAATGGAGCCACCTATCAAGCCAAAGCCTATTATGGAAACCTTCATGCTCACTCCTCAATGAGTTCTAAGACCAGCCGGTTATCCTTTTTATCATGCCCCAAAGGTTTTTTCTTCTAATCTCTTCAAAAACCTCTTTTCCGACAAACTTCTCAAACTCACCTGCGTGAAGCAAGTATACTCCAGAAGAGGTCTGTAGAACACCGGAGGGAAGTTTTGCAGTGAGACTTCTTATATCATTTTTGGAATAGCCTGTAAGGACTGGGGTAACATTGTAATACTCAACGCCGTCTATCACCTCTTTCTTCTCAAAAAGATGCGGGTGCTGCTTAACGATGCCTATCCATGTGGTTCTGGCAACCTCAGCATAATAAAGATTGGAAAAGCTACGCTCAGGATACCATTCAGGCTTAGGGATCCTTGCCCTTTCAAACATGCTCTTAACTATACTCCTTGCAGGGTATAGAAAGTCCTCCTTCATTCTCTTTACCAGCTCCTCAGACTCAAACTCGTTCTCCTCCACCCTCTCCAAAAAAGCCTCCATGTAAGCAGAAAAAGCGGTAAATACTCTGCTGTCCAGTTGCTTAACGAGCTTTCCCGAAGCTTCCACCCTGTTTCTGTAAAGGCGATACTTAAGGGGCAGATAGTAAACTCTTCTGCCCACAAGCTCAAAAGGAGCGGCAAAGGTTAGAAAGTTGCAGGTAGCAATGAGGCACGATGCCTCATCCCATGGCGTATCCGGAATTCTATTTGCCAAAGCCTTTACAAAGAAGATTCCCGAATTGCTCCTTTTAGCTTCCTGCGACGAGAAATACTGTGGCTGTATCTCATCCACAAGAACAGGAAATACTCCCCTTGAAGCAAGCATGTAGGCAATTTCCCTATCCCCGGCTTCATCAGAATAGCGGGCAGCCTTCAAAGAATACTGATAAACCGTATCGGGGTAGCCCAAAAGCTCCGCCATCCTCCTGAGAAGATAGGTTTTTCCTGTGCTTGACTCACCAGCTATTACGAGAAAAGGCGGTATATCGCAAATCTCAAGCCCTATGTGCTGATACTTACTCACAAGATAGCGGATTCTCCACATAAAAGGAGACTGCAACAGATACAGGAGGGCTTCCATCACATAAGATGCGGTTCTAAAGCCCTCCCTCGCTCCCACACCTATTCTGTAAGAGTCAACGAAATTCACAAGCAGCCTCAGGGAATCTTCCCAATCAACATCCAAAGACGAGACCGCATCCGTTGTATCCCTGCATATCAGCGTTCCGTCTTCTCTAAAAACCCACCAGGGTCTCTTATCCTTCCAGACTTCCTGCTCTCTTTGGGACCCCTTAAACACCTGAACTATCTGCGACGCCTTCTTGGAAATCTCGCCTTTAGAACCGAAAATGAGCTTTTTGCCCCTTTGCTCGGAAACCAGAGGAACAAGATCCGCCACAACCTTTTTTCTGTCCTCCAACCTGAGGCTTTGCTCCTTAACCCTTTGAACAGTAAGATTTAAAGCCCTCTGCAGCACTTCTGGAGGGGCACAAACCCTGATCCTATCCGCCTGCTCTATCACAGATTCAACTATATCCACTGTATCAGCCACCACCGTTCTTTCAGTGCCATTAGAAGACGAGAGCATCTCAGAACATCTCTTTATAAGCCTATCGGGATAGCGGGGTTTTGCCTTGGAAAGCACCTCATTCCCCAACGCCTCAAGGGCTGCAAACTTCTCCGGTGCATCTTCGGGATCAACCACCTCCAGTATCTCATACTGCTGCCCACCCAAGCCCTGCTTGGTAAAATTGGCACTGCCCCAGATGATCCTTTCTGGATCCCTCTCCCCGTAAAGCACAGCCAATTTGGCATGCATGGGAAAAGAAGCGGTAAAAACCCTGTATTTCCCCGAAGCCACTTTAGATGCAGCCCTCACATTTACAGATAAAAGCTCCTGTATCTCTTGAGAAAGTTTGGGAATATCAAAAAGCTCGCCCACAAAATTTCCCAACACCTCCTCCACGTCGGACCCGCGAAGGCCCATTACCACATCCGCCTCTTCATAACCAAGCTCATCAAACAGGGTAAGCACATGAACCGGTGAAAAGGAAAAGGTGAGAACCAGCACCCTGCGAAAGCCCTTCAAGTAATCAAATACAGAGGATATCCTCTTTCCCTTGTAGAAACATATAAGGTTGGTGCTGGCTACTGTATCTTCAAGAAATGAAAGCTGCATGGCAATGTTCCACGTGGAACACTCCTGCTAAACCTCGGAAATGACCTGCTTGAGGGCGTTGATAAACTTCTCGTTCTCCTCAGGCAAGCCCACATTCACCCTGATGTATTCAGGCAAAGAGTATCCGTCCATGGCTCTTACAATAACGCCTCTATCAAGAAGCTTCTCAAAAACCTCCCTGCCCTTGCCCACCTTCACCAAAACGAAGTTGGCATAAGAGGGAACATACTCAAGACCCATCTCTTCAAAGCACTTGTAGAAGTAAAAAAGCCCCTCTTTGGTAAGCTCAACGGTTTTCTTCACATGGTCCTGATCGTCTAAGGCAGCCAAAGCGGCTTCCTGAGCTAAAAGATTTACATTAAAGGGCTGTCTTACCCTATTCATGTAATCTATAATGGTCTCATTGGATATGCCGTATCCTATCCGAAGCCCCGCAAGACCATAGGCTTTGGAAAAGGTGCGCATGAGGATGAGATTCTTTTCACCACCAACAGCTATCTTTTTAAGGTCGGGAAAATCAGGCTCATCACAGGCAAACTCGTAGTATGCCTCATCAAAGACCACTATCACATGATCGGGAATCTTAGAAAGAAAGCGCTCTACTTCGTTTTTCTTCACAATAGTGCCAGTGGGATTGTTGGGATTTGCCACAAAGACCATTTTTGTTCTTTCAGTTATTGCATCCACCATGGCATCAAGGTCGTGGCGAAGATCCTCTGTTAAAGGCACTTCAATCGCCTTCAAGCCCATAGCCTTTGATATGAGCTTGTAAACCACAAAGGCGGGCCATGCGTAAACCACCTCATCCCCAGGCTCAAGAAAGGTGCGCATGAGGATCTCTATTATCTCGTTGGAGCCGTTCCCGAAGATGAGGTTCTTCTCACCAACTCCCAAAAACTTCGCAAGCTTTTTTCTAAGATAATAGCAGGCTCCATCCGGGTATCTGTTAACCTTGAATGCAGCCTGCCTTATGGCTTCAACCGCCTTTGGAGAGGGACCAAGTGGATTTTCGTTGGAGGCAAGCTTCACCGCCTTTATTCCCTTTTCCCTCTCCAATTCCTCTATGGGCTTTCCCGGATCGTAGGGAACGAGATCCTCAAGCTCAGGCCTTATTTTTAGCATCTATCTTCCTCCACTGATTATTCAAGCAAAAGCTCATTCTATTTGCTAACTCACTACAAATTTCCAGCTTCTTTTCAAAAGAAAGATGCGTAAGCCTTTTTCTTATTCTCTGCTTGGACACCGTAAAGATATAGTTTAACTTAACCACGCTATCCACTACTATTCCCTCCTCTTTCGGAATAAAGACGCCCTGCATCTTCAAATTGCTTGTTATTCCTGCAATCACTATGTTATCTCTTTCCTCAAAGAGGACAACCGCTGGTCTTAACTTTACACCTTCTCTTGAAACAAAAGGAACCTCAACAAGAACAACACTCCAAAAACTAAGCCAAACTGTCCCATATCTTATCATGCTCATTATCCCAAAGTTCTCTCATCTTTTCCGCCTGCAATGTTTCAAAATCTCTTAAGAAAAGTTTTTCTTCAGCCAGCCTTTTTATAACATCCTGAATAGTCTCAGAGTTTTCCCTTAAATGCTCAAGAAGAGCCAGCAACTCCTGATCCACAGGAAGATACACTACCTCTCCCATGATTTACTCTCTCATCTTTTCAAGCTTCTCCCTTAAAAGCTCGTTAACAAGCTGGGGATTGGCTTTTCCTTTCGTTTTCTTCATCACCTGCCCCACAAGGTAGCCTATTACTTTGGTCTTGCCCTTAAGATACTTCTGCACCTCTTCAGGACACTCGGCTATCACCTCGTCAACGAACTTTTCTATTTCCGAAGCGTCGGTTATCTGAACGAGTCCTCTTTCTTTGACTATCGCCTCAGGATCCCCACCCTCCTTATACATGATGTCAAACACCTGCTTGCCTATCTTGCCGGATATGGTCCCTTTGTCTATCAACTCCACAAGCTTTGCCACCTGCTCGGGCTTTACAGGAGACTGGGTTATATCTTTGTTCTCTTTGTTTAGACGACCAAGAAGTTCCACCATTACCCAGTTGGCTATTGCCTTGGGGTTTTTGTAGGCGGAAACCGCCTCCTCGTAGTAATCCGCAAGCTCCCTTGAAGAGCACAAAACTTCGCTGTCGTAGGCGGAAAGCCCATACTGCTCCATAAAACGCTTCTTCTTCTCATCGGGAAGCTCCGGAAGCTCAGAACGCATCTTCTCAACAAATTCCTCTGTCAGCACTAAAGGAACCAGATCCGGTTCCGGGAAGTATCTGTAATCGTGTTCCTCCTCCTTCTTCCTCATGGTCTCCGTTATGCCGAGATGCGGATTCCAGAGGCGGGTTTCCTGCTCAACCTGCCCGCCTTCCTCCACCACGGAGATCTGCCTTTCTATCTCATACTCAAGGGCACGCTGCACATGCCTGAAGGAGTTCATGTTCTTCAGCTCCGTCTTGGTCCCAAGCCTGTCAGAACCCTTCGGACGGATGGAAACGTTGGCATCGCACCTTAGTTCTCCCTTTTCCATATCAGCATTGGAAACTCCTATGTATCGCATTATGGTTCTAAGCTTCTGAAGATACAGCCTTGCCTCTTCAGGAGACGATATATCCGGCTCGCTAACTATCTCTATAAGAGGAACACCAGCTCTATTGAGATCCACATAGCTAAAGGGATCATCTCCCTCGCCGTGTATGTTTTTTCCGGCATCCTCCTCCATGTGAACCCTCTTTATCCTTATGCGCTTGGAACCTTCTTCTGTTTCTATCTCTATGTAGCCATCTTCAGCCAGCGGCATGTCATACTGCGATATCTGATAGCCTTTGGGAAGATCGGGATAGAAGTAATTTTTTCTGGCAAAAACAGACTTAAGATTTATCCTGCAGTTCAAAGCCAAAGCAGCCTTGACGGCATACTCCACCGCCCTTTTGTTTAAAACAGGAAGGCTTCCCGGCATACCCAAGCACACAGGGCACACATGGGTGTTGGGTGGAGCGCCGAATTCCGTACTGCAGGAGCAGAAGATTTTGCTCTTCGTATTCAGCTGAACATGCACTTCAAGCCCTATAACCGCCTCATACTCCAAGGCACACCTCCTGATCATATGTTGGGCCTGTGCTTATCTCTGAATCCCACAAGCTCCTGGATTCTGTATGCAACTTTAAGCAATGTCGCCTCGTCAAAGGGCTTTGCGATTATCTGAAGCCCTATGGGAAGGCCATTTTCATCCACGCCACAGGGTATGGAAATGGCGGGAACGCCGGCAAGATTCGCGGAAATGGTGAAGATATCGGAAAGGTACATGGTAAGAGGATCGGAAACCTTCTCTCCTATTCTGAAGGCAGTGGTGGGGGACGTAGGGGTGATTACCACATCAAAACTCTCAAAAACCTTTTCAAAGTCCCTTTTTATCAAGGTTCTCACCTTTTTCGCCCTGAGGTAGTAGGCATCGTAGTAACCGGAAGCCAGAGAGTATGTACCAAGCATGATTCTTCTTTTCACCTCGTCACCAAAGCCTTCTGAGCGGGTTTTGAAGTACATATCCACAAGCCCGCTGAAGCCTTTGGCCCTGTAGCCGTACTTCACTCCATCGTACCTCGCAAGGTTGGATGAAGCCTCGGCGGGAGCCACGATGTAGTATGTGGCAACGGCGTACTCCGTGTGGGGAAGGGAAACCTCCTCCGCAAAAACGCCCTCTCCCTCAAGGAGCCTCACTGCCGAAAGAACCGCTTCCTTTACCTCCTTCTGTATGCCTTCTGCAAAGTACTCCTTGGGAAGAGCAACCTTCAGCCCTTTAACATCCTCAGAGAGCTTCTCCGTGAATCTCTCCACACCCACCGGTGCACTTGTGGAGTCCATGGGGTC